>JAFAAJ010000336.1 GCA_023426625.1 Bacteroidota bacterium | reverse complement strand
TTATTACATTCCTAATGTTTTCCAGACGGCAAAAGCGGATGAAATAGTTCTGATCACTTCTGACAGAATTCAGAATGCGGCCGATATTTTAAAAGTGAATACCAAAACGGGAGCTGTTCAAAAACTGTTCACTGAAACGGATGACAAGTGGATTGATATGGATAATCCTACCCTTGAATTTTTGGAGGACGATTCTTTCCTTTGGGGTTCTGAAAGAGACGGATTCCGTCATTTATACTGGTATGACAAGAACGGAAAACTGAAAAAACAGGTTACAAAAGGAAACTGGGAAGTAACTGAATATTATGGTTACAATCCTAAATCTAAAGAAATTTATGTTCAGACCACTGAAAAAGGAAGCATCAATAAAGTAATTTCCAAAATCAATATTGAAAACGGAAAATCTCAGCTGATCTCCAATGCAGAAGGGAATAATGCGGCAAACTTCAGCAAAAACTACAATTATTTCATAGAAACGTCTTCTACTGTTGCTAAACCTTACACTTATGTTCTGAAAGACGGAAACGGTAAAACAGTTAAAGAATTACAGAACAACAACGATCTTTTGAAAAAGCTTCAGGCTGATAACTTCGTGGTGAAGGAATTCATCACCATTCCAAATTCAGCAGGAGATCAGATGAATGCATGGATCATGAAGCCTAAAAATTTCGATCCTAACAAAAAATATCCCTTGTTCATGTATCAATATTCAGGACCGGGTTCTCAGCAGGTTTCCAATTCATGGGATAACGGCAATACATTATGGTTCAACCATTTGGTTCAGAAAGGTTACATCGTAGCTTGTGTTGATGGGCGCGGAACAGGTTACAAAGGAGCCAAATTCAAGAAAGTGACCTACATGAATCTTGGAAAATATGAGATCGAGGATCAGATCACTGCAGCAAAATGGTTTGGCAATCAATCTTACATCGATAAGAGCAGAATCGGGATGTTTGGATGGAGCTTTGGAGGATATATGACGAGTTTAGCGATGACGAAAGGTGCCGATGTTTTCAAAGCCGGAATTGCTGTAGCTCCGGTTACCAACTGGAGATATTATGACACGGTGTATACAGAAAGATTTATGAGAACACCACAGGAAAATCCTGACGGATATGACAAAAACTCTCCTACTGAATACGCTAAGTTATTAAAAGGTAAATTTTTAATGATCCACGGAACTGCAGATGACAATGTACACTTTCAAAATTCCATGGAATTCTCCGAAGCCTTGATCCAAAACAAAAAACAGTTTGAATTCATGGCATATCCTGATAAAAACCACGGAATTTTTGGTGGAAATACAAGAGCTCAGCTGTATCAGAAAATGACGGATTTTATTTTGGAAAATTTATAATCTTGTTTTATATTATTCTAATCCCTTTCAAGTTATTTGAAAGGGATTTTTGTATTAATATCATTAATGATATGAGCAAAATGCAATTTATTTCATGAATTAAAATTAAAAACCTATTTTTGGGAAATTTGAAAATTGAAACTATGAAGACTAAACATCCTAAAGGCCTGCCTTATCTGTTTTTCACTGAAATGTGGGAGCGTTTCGGATATTACCTGATTCTCGGAATTTTTGTTTTATACGTTATTGAACCTACCGGTATGAAAGGAGGTCTCGGACTTCCCGATAAAACAGCCGATGATATTTTCGGGACTTATATTGCCCTTACTTATCTTACTCCGTTCATTGGAGGTTTCTTGGCAGACAGAGTCCTGGGTTATATCAAGTCTATTTATTTAGGGGGAATTTTAATGGCTGCAGGATATATCGGGATGGGTGTTTTCAAAGATCTTCCATTATTTTATACTTCTTTAGCATTGATCATCATCGGAAATGGTTTCTTTAAACCTACTATTTCTACGTTGTTGGGAAATCTTTATTCCGAAGAACCTTACAAAGCCAATAAAGATTCCGGGTACAATATCTTCTATATGGGGATCAACATCGGGGCTTTTATCTGTAATATCATTGCTGCATTTATGCGTAATAAGTTCGGTTGGGGTGAAGCATTTATCACAGCCGGAATAGGAATGTTATTGGGACTTATTATTTTTACCATCGGTAGAAAACATTATATCCATGCAGCAGAAATGAAACCTGTACAGGAAGGAGACACAAAGCTTTCTGAAATTTTGATTAAAGTTTTCTTACCAGCTATCGTTGCAGGAGTTATCGGATGGATTATTCCCGGTAATCTTATCGGAAGTGATAGTACGGATGCCTTTATTTTTGCCTGTATTCCTGTTATTTATTTCTATGTTTCCCTGTATTTTAAAGCTAAGCCCGAAGAAAAATCATCTATCGGAGCCTTACTTTCTATATTCCTGATCAGTATGTTCTTCTGGGCTGTGTTCAAACAAAACGGGACGGCACTGACGAGATGGGCGAATTATTATACGGACAGAAGTGTTCCTACCGCTTTGGAAAAACCTTTGGAGGGAATTTATATGGTTGAAGGAAAAGGCTATGAGGACAAAGAAGTTCCTGTATACAACGACCAGTACCAATCTCAAAAGGGTAATGATGGCAAAGCTCTTAAAACTCTCGGAAAAGACATTTATTTCAAAAATATTTCACCGGAAAAGCGTTCACAATTGGAGCAAAATCCGGAGCAGAAAGTTTATTTATATAATACGGAATTATTTCAATCCATCAATCCATTCTGGGTGATCGCTTTAACACCAGTTGTTGTTGGTTTTTGGGCACTGTTGAGAAGAAAGGGCAAAGAACCGTTAACTCCTACGAAGATCGTTTTAGGACTGTTTATTTCTGCACTTTCCTGTTTGGTGATGGTTCTCGCCGTAATGGCAGGTGACAACGGAGCCGTAAAAGTTTCTCCATGGTGGCTGGTTGCAGGTTACGGAGTTATCACGGTTGGGGAACTATGCCTTTCGCCGATGGGATTGTCTTTTGTATCCAAGCTTTCCCCTGCAAGAATTACCGCATTGATGATGGGAGGATTCTTCCTTGCGAACTCTGTAGGGAACAAGCTTTCCGGAATTCTGGCAAGTACATGGTACAGCTATGATAATAAAATGAATTATTTCCTTGTCAATTTCGCCCTGTTGATCTTTGCTACATTGCTTGGACTTTCGATGTTGAAGAAACTGAATAAAATAATGAAGGAAAAAGGACATTAATTTAACCTTATTTAATAAAAACTTTAAAGCTGTAGAATTATTCTACGGCTTTTTCGTTTAAAATAAAATTAAAACCTTGTCAAAAACTCAAAAAAAACTATATTTGCTAGTCTTAACAAAAATTAACAATAAAAATGGATAATACTGAAGCATTAAGTCCGAATCCGGATGAATTTGTAGAGAATAAGAATTCCAGACATCCAAAAGGATTGTGGGTTCTTTTCGGAACAGAAATGTGGGAGCGTTTCAACTTTTACGGGATGAGAGCCCTTTTAACGCTCTTCATGGTAAATTCCCTATTAATAAAAGAAGCAGATGCAGCAATCATCTATGGTGGATTTTTAGCTTTATGTTATTTAACCCCTCTTTTAGGAGGTTTCATTTCTGATAAATACATCGGAAACAGAAACGCAATTTTGATCGGAGGAACATTAATGGCGATCGGTCAGTTCTTACTTTTCATCAGTGCTTCTACATTCTCCGGAAGTATAGGAACGGCTAAACTTATCATGTGGCTGGCTTTATTCATCATCATTTTTGGTAATGGATTCTTCAAGCCGAATATCTCTTCCATGGTAGGAAGTCTTTATCCAAAACAGGAAAAATCAAAACTAGATTCTGCTTTCACCATTTTCTATATGGGGATTAACATCGGGGCATTCTTAGGGCAGTTTATTTGTCCGTATTTAGGGGATGTTAAAGATGCTACAACCGGTGTGAGAGATATCTTCGCTTTCAAATGGGGATTCCTTGCCGCATCCATTGCAATGGTGATAGGAACTATAACCTTCTTTATTCTTAAAAATAAATATGTAGTAACACCGGAAGGAAGACCGATCGGTGGATTACCAAAACATAATACAAGTGCAGATTTCGAGGAAGGAGAAACTCAGACAGCTAAGTTCTCAGGTGCATCTTTAGGAATCACCGGACTAATATTTGTGGCTTTGTTCTTCGTTTTCAGATATGTATTGGTAGGTGAATTCGGATTCAGTTCTGTAGAAATGGGGCAGTTAATCAAAGGAATCATCTATCCTTTCATCTACTCTGCCGGTATTTCATTAGCCTTCCTTATCATGAGTTCGGCTGAAAATGCTGTTGAAAGACAAAGAATCGGGGTTATTTATATTGTATCATTCTTTATTATTTTCTTCTGGGCAGCTTTCGAACAGGCAGGATCTTCATTAACGTTTATTGCAGATAACCAGACAGACAGAAACATCTTCGGATGGAATATGCCACCTTCCATGGTGCAGATTTTCAACGGGATCTTCGTTGTACTATTGGCTTTACCTTTCAGTTTATTATGGGATAAATTAAGAGCCAAAGGAAAAGAGCCTGTTTCTCCGATGAAGCAAGCTATCGGTTTAGCTTTGATCGCATTAAGTTATTTTATCATCGCACACAACGTAAAAGATCTTGGAAATTCAGGATTATTAGCGATCAAATGGTTGATGCTTTTATATTTCATTCAGACAATGGGTGAGCTTTGTTTATCTCCAATCGGTTTATCATTGGTTGGTAAGCTTGCGCCAAAAAGATTTGCTTCATTATTGTATGGGGTATTCTTTATTTCCAATGCAGCAGGTTATGCATTAGCAGGTTCATTGGGAGCATTGATTCCGGCTACAGGTGATAAATTTGAAAAGGCAGAAAAACTGGGAGTAAACCTACAGGATGTTTTAGATAAAAAAGTAACTTTAACTGCTGATCAGGTTGCTGCATTTGAAAAAGCACAGCTTCCAACAGAGAATCCTACTTTCGCAGGGTTTGAAATCCACAACTTATTCGAATTCTTCATGGTATTCGTAGTTCTTTGTGGTATTGCAGCCGTTATTTTAGCATTAATTTCTCCATTGTTGAAGAAAATGATGCATGGTGTGAAGTAATTTATATCAAAATATGATAAAACCTCCGCAAAGTCGGAGGTTTTTTTTTTATTTTCGTATGATGGAAGTTTCCGAAGATTCTTTATTTTATTCCGTAAAAGAGATTATTAGACAGTGCGGGAAAAAGTTTTTCGAGTAGCATTCTAATTTATTACTCACTTACCGGCAAATTGGACAATTGCTAGTAGAAGATGAGCAAAATGGAAAAACACTAGCTGATTATGGTAACTATACCTTAATCTCTCTGAAAAATTGACTTTAGAATTCGGAAAAGGTTTTGATTATACTTACTAAGGAAGATGAATTAAACCAAATTATCGATCAGGACAGAATACATTTTGATCTAGACAAGAATGATAACAACTTACACTAAATTTAATTACCTTAATTATGAGTGCAACTCTGGAAGAAATACAAAATTTTAAAGGAAAATACCCAAAACAGATCTGGAGTCTTTTCTTTTCCGAGATGTGGGAACGTTTCTGCTTCTACGGAATGCGTGGAATGCTGGTTTTCTTTATGATCTCACAACTGAATTTTCACGAAGTGGAAGCCAATCTGCAATACGGGGCTACACAGGCTTTTGTGTATGCATTTACCTTTATTGGCGGCTTGTTTGCGGATAAGATATTAGGATTTCGCAAGTCTCTATTCTGGGGCGGACTTCTCATGATCATCGGAAGTTTGATCCTTGCAGCCGATCCACATAAATTCTTCTTTTTAGGAATAGCTTTTACCGTTGTGGGAACAGGTTTCTTCAAACCTAATATCTCGTCAATGGTCGGTCAGCTATACAAGCCCAATGACTCAAGAGCAGATGCCGGTTTTTCATTATTCTATGCAGGCATTAATCTTGGAGCACTATTAGGAGGCTACTTATGCATCGCTATTGGAAAAGGCGAATTACTTGACCATGTGATTCCGGAAAACATGAGATGGAACATTGCTTTTGGACTTGCTGCTGTAGTAATGGTAATTAGTTTAATTAATTTCATTTTTACTCAGAGAAGTCTAGGAACGATTGGTTTACAGCCTGGTCACCCTTTAGCTGAGGTAAAATCAGCACCAATGCCAAAATGGAAAGAATATGGGGTATATGTATTGTCTTTGGTTTTCGTTCCGATCATCATGGTAATGGTTGCCAAAACAGAATATACAGACTATTTTATGTATACAATTGGCCCTCTTACACTCCTTTACCTATTCTATGAAATGACTAAGGTAACACCATCCGAACGCAAAAAACTTTGGGCAGCTTTAGTTTTCATTCTATTCTCTATCCTTTTCTGGGGAATCTACGAACAAAGTGGAGGTTCTTTAAGTATTTTCGCTGCTAAAAATTTAAACAATGACCTTTTAGGCTTAGACCCGAATGGAGTGAACAATTCCGGTGGAGCCTTTTTCATTATCTTTTTGGCACCTCTTATTGGTCTTCTTTGGATTTGGTTAAGTAAAAGAAAAATAGAACCTAATACACTTATTAAATTTGGACTGGGATTTATTTTCCTCGGAGCAGGTTATTATGCATTATTCGCCACAAGACTTTTTGCCGATGCAGCAGGAATCACATCATTGAATTTCTTTACCATTGCTCTTTTAATTATTACATTAGGAGAACTTTGTCTCTCTCCTATCGGACTATCCATCATGACAAAACTATCCACAAAAAACCTTCAGGGAATGATGATGGGAATGTGGTTTCTGGCTTCTGCTTACGGGCAGTATGTTGCAGGAATCATTGGTGCAGGAATGGCTACTGCTAAAGAGGGTTCTACGAATTCTGATGCTTTAATTGCTTATACAGAAGGATATAAACAACTTGGATTGTATGCCGTAATTGCCGGTGTGGTATTGATTTTGATATCACCGTATGTGAAAAAATTAATGCAGGATGTAAAATAATGATAAGCAAATTATGCTTATTTTTAATGACAATTACAAAATTTATGAAAAAATTTCTAAGCATAGTTTGCCTCTTATTGTTGCAGCTAAGTTTTGCTCAGGTAAAGTGGATGACAATTGATGAGGCTTTAAAAGCTCAAAAAGAAAATCCAAAGAAAATACTTATTGATTTTTATGCAGATTGGTGTGGTCCGTGCAAGATCATGGATAAAAAAACGTATGGACACCCTGTTATTGCTAAAATTTTAAATGAAAATTATTACCCTGTGAAATTCAATGCGGAGGAAAAAAACAGTATTGAAATTTTCGGAAGAACATTTTCTAATCCCAATACAGCACAAAGAAAAGGTCGGAATTCTTTACACGAGTTCACCCAATACATGAATGTTGCGGCAGTTCCCAGTACTGTTTTCTTAGATGAAACCGGAGGTCCAATCACTATTCTTCAGGGAGAATTATCGGCTAAAGAACTTGAACCTTACCTGGAACTTATGTCAAAGGACTTATTCAAAAAAATCAAAACACGGGAACAATGGGAAGATTATCAGAAGAAGTTCAAATCTAATATTAAAGATTAATTGAGAAGAACCGAGATACAAGGCATCAGATTCTGATTTCTGAGTTATAACATAAATAGGACTTTCAATTTTTGGAAGTCTTTTTTATTTTCCCGAAATTCGGGCCTTTACTTTATTTAACTCAGATCTCGAAACTCGAATCTTAGATAAATGACATTAGAAACCTCTATAGAATATGTAAAAGGAATCGGTCCGGACAGAGCCAAACTCATCAAAAGTGTGTTGGGAATTTCCACCGTTGAAGATCTTCTGAACTTCTTCCCTATCCGTTATCTGGATAAAAGTAAAATCTATACAATATCTCAGCTTCAGGAAAGCAATCTGGATGTTCAGCTTAAAGGAAAAATAACGCAGGTTCAGGAAATTCAGACAGGAAAAACGAAAAGACTTTCTGCAAAATTCAATGATAGTACAGGAACTATGGATCTGGTTTGGTTCCAGTATTCCAAATGGATGAAGGAACAGCTTCCTATCAACCGGGAGATTTATATTTTCGGGAAGATCAATGTTTTCAACAAGCAGTTTTCTATGCCCCATCCGGAAATAGAAATTGAAGAAAAAAAGGAAAACGATAACCGTTTACGCCCTATTTATCCAAGTTCAGAAAAGCTGACCAAACGAGGACTGAATCAAAAATTTTTCCAGACCATTCTGAGAAATATCTGTAAAGAAATTCCCAATCTTATACAGGAAAACCTGCCTGAATATGTGATGAAGGCTTTCAAATTCCCTTCAAGGCAAAACACATATTTGAATATCCATTTTCCTAAAAATTCAAATTATTATGAAAGAGCAGATCAACGCTTAAAATTTGAGGAATCTTTCTTTTTCCAGTTAGGATATGGCTTAAAAAAACTTCATCATAAAACCCAGTCATTCGGCAATCCCTTCCCGATTGTAGGTGATTATTTTACCAATTTTTATAATAATCATCTCCCTTTCGATCTTACCAATGCTCAGAAAAGAGTTCTAAAAGAAATTCGTCAGGACATGAAAAAGCCGATCCAGATGAACAGGCTTCTACAGGGTGATGTAGGCTCCGGAAAAACGATGGTTGCATTACTTACCATGCTTATTGCAATGGATAATGGTTTCCAAAGCTGCCTGATGGCGCCCACGGAAATTCTTGCTCAACAACACTACAACGGCATAAAAGATCTTTTAAAAGAAACCGGAATCAACATACGGCTTTTGACCGGATCCACTAAAGCTTCGGAAAGGAAGATCATTCATGAAGAACTTGAAAACGGAACTCTTTCTATTTTAGTGGGAACTCATGCGGTGTTGGAGGATAAAGTACAGTTCAGGAAACTAGGTTTGGCAATTATAGATGAGCAGCATAGATTCGGAGTGGCACAAAGAGCCAAACTTTGGGCAAAAAATAAAATCCCGCCCCATATTCTGGTGATGACGGCAACACCTATTCCGAGAACTTTAGCCATGAGCTTTTATTCCGATCTGGATGTTTCCGTGATCGATGAAATGCCTGTTGGAAGAAAGCCCATCATTACCGCTCACCGACGTGAAAAAGACAGGGTTTTTGTTTATAATTTCTGTAGGGACGAAATTAAAAAAGGCAGACAGGTTTATTTTGTTTATCCTTTAATTGAAGAATCCGAAACATTGGATTATAAGAATCTAATGGAAGGTTTCGATCATATTTTACAGTCATTCTCTGATTACAATGTCGCCATGCTTCACGGAAGAATGAAACCGGACGAAAAGGATACTGCAATGAATTATTTTGCTTCAGGAATGGCTGAAATCATGGTTGCAACTACCGTTATTGAAGTAGGGGTAAATGTTCCCAATGCTTCAGTTATGGTGATAGAAAGTGCAGAAAGATTTGGTTTATCACAGCTGCACCAGCTTCGCGGACGTGTGGGAAGAGGTGCAGAACAAAGCTACTGTATCCTGATGACCTCCGATAAATTATCCACGGAAAGCCGAACCCGAATCAGAACCATGACGGAAACCAATGACGGTTTTAAAATCTCTGAAGTGGATATGCAGCTTCGAGGTCCGGGAGATATTTTAGGAACACAGCAAAGCGGTGTTGTGGATTTTAAAAGACTGGATCTTGTAAAAGATTCCGCTATTATAAAAAGTACAAAAAAAACAGTTGAAAAAATCCTGGAAGCCGATCCTTTGCTGAGCAGGACAGAAAACCTTGTCATCAAAAATTACTACCTGAAATATTATAAAGGGAAAAATAAATGGAGTAAAATCTCTTAAAATAAAAAACCGCAAAAAGAAAAAGATCTTTCCGCGGTCCCCTTATAAAACTGTTATTTAGAAGAAATTACTTTGGTCTTCTTTAAAAAATTCTGCAGCTAATATTAATATTTTGTGATTTGGTGTGAAAATATCTATATATTATTTGAATAAGGTGTTTTTTAGCTGCAGTTTGAATAAAAAAAACAAAATGAATTATGTTTCCAACTTGCTTATTATAAAAACTAACTGTCTAATGTTAAAGGAAAAAAGAAAATGAAACGAATATACTCCTTTAACCAATTCTTGAGTTTTCATGATTGTACCGTTTTGTTTAAAAGATCTTCTACGCTTTAATTGGAAACTGATAATCCATTTTGTTTAAACTAACATTGTGATATATCAGTATTATGTACTCATTTATCTTGTACAAATTTGGTGATAGCCTGCCAATTTGTTTTTATATTATTCTATTTAAACTTTACAAAATTTTCACTTATTCGTGAATATTATGCGCTAAATAAAATTTAAAAACATATTAAATTTTCTAATTAATTCTATGTTTTTAAGACATTTTCATGATGAAATTATCTTTGTTAAGCCCTGAAGTATAATACTGCCAGTTTACCGTGATTACTTCAGTCAGAACTTTTTTCAGTGCGGTATATTCATCCGGCTTTTTAATGAATATATTAGCTCCGGTTACAAAAATATCTTCTATCTTATCCTCAGATAAATTGTCTGAATAAACTACATTCACCATGTTTTCAAACCTCCTTCTGCACTTTAGTTGTTCAAGACAATCCAGACTGTGTTTGCCTTTAAGATCATAATTCATAAAAACAACTTCAGGAATAACATTCTTATCATTAGTAAGATATTCAATCAACTCATTCCCATTGTTGAAGACCTGTACATTTGTTGCTATTTTCAGATCTCTGAAAATTTCTTTAAAATACACCAGATTACCTTCATTATGATCTGCCACGATAATATTCAGATATTCTCTATTCATAAAGCATTCCGGATTTAATGGCTAAACTTTGTGCATTTCTCCTTCTCGCTACTATTTTCTGAAACTGAGAAGGGGTAATTCCTGTGGTATTTTTAAATTGCGTACTCAAATGCGCTACACTGGAATAATTCAGCCTGTTGGCTATTTCCGTAAGACTATGCTTATTACTGATGATCAATTCCTTAGCATGCTCTATTTTCTGCATGATAAGGAAATTTTCTATAGAAGTATGGGTAACTTCCGAAAACAGATTGGATAAATATCCATAGCTATGATTGAGCTTTTCAGCAATATAAATAGACGCTTTTACTGCAATAACCTCATCAGAGAAAACCAGTTCCACAATAGCATCTTTTATTTTTTGTACCAATGCCGTTTTTTGGCTTTCTATGATTTCAATACCATAATCTTCAAGATTTTTTTTGAAAATCCTGTGCTGTTCCTGGGTGAGAGATTCATAGAATTCTACTTCCCCAAAATTCAGTAGCCTGTATTTCAGACCTTGTTCTTTTAATTTTTCATCCAATACCTTTTTACAAAGAGCATTGAAATCAAATTTCACATACATTTTCATCCCGGTATAAGTGTGTTAAAATTTTAGTAAATATAATAATTTATTTCAAATAAAAGTGAAATAGAAAGAAAATTTTTATTAATTTTATATTAACGCAAAAAACTCCTGCATTATTGAATACAGGAATTTTAAACACTAAGGATGAAAAAAATATACTGGAATAAGCTAAAACAGCCTAAAACCAAGCATATGAATGTATTATTTTATGTGATTTGGTTCTGATACAAAGATGGTTTAAAAATAAACATCACCTGTTATAGAATTATAATTAAATGTTACAGAATTTTAAGTCAATATTTAGTGAATTAAGAATTCCATTAAATAGTCGTCCATCACAAAGCCATTTCCAATATCAAATATCCCTTCATCATAGACCTTATAGCCTTGTGATTCGTAAAAACTCTTCGCTGCATTATGCTTATTGACGTTCAGGATAATTCTTTGATCACCTTTCTCTTTAACTTTTTGCTTTAAAAATTCCAATGCGTTTTTCCCAAGCCCCTTCCCTTTACTTTCCGGAACCAGATAAATGCGGTGAAGCTTGGTCGTTTTTTCTTCATAGCCATGTTCATAACCTATAAAACCATTAAATTCACCCTTATTTTCATCCAGAATCAGGTAATAATGGTATTCCGGATTCTGCAATTGGGTCCTGATCTCTTCCTGAGAATACATAGATCCCAACATATACTCTATCTGCTCATCAGAAAGAATATCTGCATACGCATTTTCCCATGATCTTCTTGCCAATTCCTGAATAAGGGCAATATCTTTTTCCGTTGCCTGAATAAATTCCATAATTTCTGAATTAAAAAAAGTGAAAAGCAGAAGCCCTTCACCTTATTATATTTTGAGTAAATTGTGAATAGTCAATTTTTAATGTATTATTCTAAATTCACTTTTCATCATTCACCTTTTCATTTTTAAATATTTGCCATTTCAGCTTTTATTTTTGCATACAATCCTTCTGAAGCAGGAACAAGAGGCAGTCTCAAATAGTTTTTAAGAATTCCTTTTTCTGCTAATACAGCTTTGATTCCACATGGATTTCCTTCTGCAAAGATCAGCCTTGTAATTTCTACCATTTTGTTGTGGATCTCATACGCTTCTTTCACTTTTCCATCAAAAGCCAATTGAACCATTGTAGAGAATTCTTTTGGATATGCCTGTCCGATCACAGAAATCACACCATCACCACCTGCTAAAGTTACCGGAAGGGTAAACTCATCATCTCCTGATACCAAAGAGAATCCTGCAGGTTTCTTTCTGATAATATCAAAATACTGAAGAATGTTTGGAGCCGCTTCTTTAATTAAGAAAAGATTTGGAAACTCATTAGCAAGACGTAAAGTAGTATCCGCATCAATATTCTGACCTGTTCTTGAAGGTACGTTATAAATGATAATATTTTTTCCTGTGGAAGCTAAAGCTTTATAATGCTGGTAAAGCCCTTCCTGATTTGGTTTGTTATAATAAGGAGACACAGACAATACCGCTTCAAAAGCTGAAAGATCCGCTTCTTCGATTTGTCTTTTCACCTCAAGAGTGTTATTTCCTCCAATTCCTAATACTAAAGGAAGGCGTTTATTATTAACCTTAATGATATGATCTATCACCTGTTTCTTCTCATCAGCGGAAAGCGTTGCTGCTTCTGCTGTTGTTCCCAAAACAACTAAATAACTGATTCCGTTCTCAATGTTATACTCCACAAGCTTCGTTAAGCTGTCGAAGTCAACAGATAAATCTTCATTAAAGGGTGTCACCAATGCTACACCTACTCCTTTTAAATTACTCATTTTTTAGAAATATTTTTGCAAAAGTAATAACTTTTTTCATCCTTTTATCAGAAACAATGCTAAAATATTATCATATACTGATAATTCTTTTGGGATTTAAAATATATAACCCCATCATTAAAAGATAAATGATAAAAAAACGAATTTCACCTGAAGCTGGAAAAAACAAATACTTAAAATATAGACTAAAAAACATTAAAAGAATCAGAAAAAAATTATACTTCTCAAGTTTTTTCTGCTTAACTAAAAAATATGACAGTCCTAATAATATTAAACTTATTAAACCAATTTTCTTAAAGTTATACACATTTCGGACTAATACATTCCAATAATCCTGAAAAGTTAAAACAGCTAATTCCGTTGAAATATTTAATCTTCTGTGTATAAAAGTATCATAAAACAAACTTTCCCATCCAGGATAATTATAATA
Source organism: Bacteroidota bacterium (assembly GCA_023426625.1). Lineage (GTDB taxonomy): Bacteria > Bacteroidota > Bacteroidia > Flavobacteriales > Weeksellaceae > Chryseobacterium. The sequence continues at coordinate 21,370 of JAFAAJ010000336.1, read as the reverse complement.
ATAAAGAATACAAAAATAAAATGCGAAATTACACAACACACCTATAGCTAACACATAATACTTAATTTTCTTTTCAATAAAAAAAATCAAAATAAGATATAATACCGTGAAAAGTATATAATCAGGTCTAGTACCTACTATTAGCAATGTAATAAATATCTGATATTTATAGTTAAAACCATTAAAAAAAGAATAACATAAAAAAAGAATCAACACAAAAACCATTAAATCTGGTGATGCAATTCTTACAAGATTAGCTACAACCGGTAAAAGACAGATACTCAAGGTAATAAGATAGCAAGAAAAAAAACTAAGATTACAAAACTTGAAAAGAATTTTAAAAATTAGAAAACCAAATAATACAAAACATATAGCATTAAGCAAATAAATACTGGTAATAGTTTGGTTTATAAAAAAATTAATGATCCATACAGAATCAATATACAGCACTTTAATATCATAATACCTTAGTTGTTGATAATATGAATCGGCATCTTTACTTACAAAATTTCTATATTGATTAGTTTCATTTATTCCTATAACCTGAAGATATTCTCTATCAGAAAGCTTTTCTTTAAGTTCTAAATAAACATTCTGATGAAGAATCAAAGGAGTCTTATCATTACTTTTTTTCATAACACATCCTATATAGGCAGGAAGATCCCAATCATAATCTATTTTAGAAAAATTATAGAGGGACAACAATACTAAACTAAAAAAAAAACAATAGACTTCAAAGAAAATAATTATATCTAACAAAAATAACTAATAAAATTAATAATCATGTTAAAAAAGAATTATTTATGCTTTTTGCTTTTTATTTTAAATTTCCTAAATGCACAAAGTTGGGACATAACAGGAAATTCTAGTATCGATCCTAATATAAATTTTATTGGAACTACTGATAATAATGGACTAATCTTCAAAACTAACAATTTAAAAAGAGCTATATTGAAAACAAATGGCAATTTTCACATTGGTGATTTTAGTTCTCCCCCAAGTTCTTTAGAAAACTTTAAATTTGGAGTAGACGGGAGATCTCTCTTTCAAACAAGTGTTGACAGTGATTTAATAGATATTGTTAATACACAACAAAATGTTAGTACAGATTATGATCTAATTTTTGGAAATTATAAATATTATCAACCAAATGATGTAGGGCTTATAACTTTTAATTCTTTTGTAACTCCGACAAAAATTGAAACTGTATTTACCGCAAGATCTAATGGTAAAATTGGCATGGGTACAAAACAATATAATTGTACCGGTTGTTCAGGCTATCGACTTTTTGTTAAAGATGGAATAAAAACAGAAAAAGTTAAAGTAGAAATTGCTGCTGAAAATGGATGGGCAGATTATGTTTTTAATAAAGATTATAAGCTCATAGATTTGGATAGCTTAGAAAAATTCATAGAGAAAAATAAACATTTACCCGAAGTCCCAACTACTGATGAAGTTATTAAAAATGGAATTGAGCTTAAAGAAATGAATATTCTTCTATTGAAAAAAATTGAAGAATTAACACTATATATTATTGAACAAAATAAACGTATTGAGAATATTGAAAGAATCATTAAAACAACTGGATTATGAAAAATTTTATTTTAATACTATTCTTTATTTCCAGTTATAATTTCATTTTTGCTCAAGAAAACGCCAAATTTTATCTGGAAATATCAAATAGTTCATACATTCCTATTGTTTCATCAAACAAACAAAGACTGATCCTCAACTTTAATTCAAATAGTTTGAACGAAGCTTTTGAAAAATATGAAATTTACAAATTTGAAAAAGCTTTTCCTATAGCAGTAACTCCTAGACTACAAAACGTATATTATATAGAATGTAATGATATCTCTTTGAAAGATTTTTTAGACAAAGATTATTCATTTTATTTCCCTCACACAGAGCTATTGTACGAATCTAAACCTTTATATATCACTAATGATTACACTTATTCAGGAGATTTTTTAAACTCAAAGAATTTAGATTTACTAGATGTAAAAGAAGCATGGAACTATAGTATAGGAGATCCAAACTTTTATATTGGAATATCTGATACAAATATACTTAGTACACACGAAGATCTTACCGGAAAAACCTATACTCTATATAGTTCAACTTTTGCTGATTCACATGGAACAGCATCTGCAGGAACAGCAGGTGCAAATACCGATAACGATATAGGAATATCTGGGATCGGATTTAATAGTTCTATATTGGGTAATTATACTGGTGTATATTCATTACTTCAGTTATCCCAAAATGGTGCGAGAGTTGTGAACGCAAGTTGGTACGACTTTTGTAATGACGATGGAAGCATTAATTCAAATGATTATTCACAATTGTTAATTAATGAAATTCATGATAATGGTACAGTAATTGTTGTTTCTGCTGGAAATGGCGTAGAAACAGGATATGGTCCCTCATCAACACCTTGTGCTAATCCCGAAAAATATTTTTTCCCTGCCAGCTATAATCATGTCATTAGTGTAACCTCTATTGGTTCCCAAGATGTGGGATATGTATACCCTTTTAATGGCGAACAAAGAAACTGGAGAGATAGAATTGAAAAAATTCCAGGAACGGGTTTAAGACATCAAACCAACAGCATGGTTGACATTGCTGCACCAGGATATGGCTCATTTGCTACAGTAGTACCTTCGTCAGCAAATAACAATGCAAAATATGCACAATTTGGAGGAACTTCTGCTGCTGCACCTCATGTTACTGGAGGAATAAGTTTAATGTTAACAGCTAATTCATGTTTAAATCCAGACGAAGTAGAGTCTATTTTAAAACTTACTGCTGTTAGTTTAGATTCAATATCTACAAATACTCCGTATATAGGGAAGATGGGAGCAGGAAGAATAAATATAGGCAAAGCAACGAAAGTAGCTTGGCAAATGAACTCTACAAATGGTGGGGAAATTCTATTGGATAATAAAACATTTGACAGATGGCATTTTGAACTTCTTAATTCCCCAAAATATATTCGGTTAAAAAAGTAAGTTTCATAAATAATTCCGATTTAATTTTCAGAGCAAAAAAAAGTGTCACATTTGATACAAATACAACACTAGAACCTGGACAAGGAAAAAGTTATTATTTCTATGTATCTAATGAAAATACTTGTTTTAACTTTAATTACTCTTATAGCCCTTCTGCCAATAAACTTATTAAAAATAAGTCTGAATTAATACCTATAACATCTGATATAGAAAAAATAAAAATAAGTCCAAACCCAGCAAAAGATTTTATCAACATTCAATCTAAAGATAGCATTTTGGATATTGAAATTATAGATATTTCAGGAAAAATTATCCCAATTGGTTATAAAGAAAACAAAATAAATAAACAATATCTACCAAAAGGCAATTACATATTAAAAGCAATTCTTAAGTCTGGAATACAAACTCTTAAATTCATTAAATATTAAAACTAAAACGGTAATTAAAATTACCGTTTTTTTATTCAAAAATATTAGATTTGCATATATTAAAAGAAATTATGAAAAATAAATTCTTATTGATAGGAATTGCACTGGTTTCACTTACGGCTTGTAGAACTACTTCTTTACAGGTTGCGAATGTGCAGACACAGAAAAATATTCCTATTAATAATGAGCTGAAAAATGATGAGGAATTTGTAAAAGTTATTACCCCCTATAAGCATAAACTGGATGCAGAGATGAGCCAAAAAATCTCTCACACCAATGTAGACCTTACTAAGCAGGGAAATAACAGCAATCTTGGAAATCTTTTAGCGGACTATACTTTTGGTGGAGCCAATGAATGGGCAAAGATTAATCTGAAAAGAAATATTGATGCCGCACTGATCAACATCGGCGGAATACGTACCACAATCGGAAAAGGAGATATTCTCTTAAAAAGTGTTTTTGAAGTGATGCCTTTTGAAAACGAAGTGATTATCGTAAAAATGAAAGGAAGAGACCTTCAGGGACTTTTCGACTATTATGCAAAAACTCAGGTCAACAATCCTGTTTCTCATTTATATATTGAAACCAACAACGGACAAATATCCAAAACTTTGATCAATGGCAAGCCGGTAAATCCTGCACAGGATTATTATATTGCCACTTCTGATTATCTGGCTTTGGGTGGAGACAATATGAAGTTTTTTTCGAAAGGAGAATCCATATCTACGGGAATTAAATTAAGAGATCTTTTTATTGATTATTTCAGGAAAAATCCTGAAGTGGTTCCCAATACGGATGTTCGTTTAAATTTTATCGGTAAAAAATAATGGATAGAAAAAGTTTTTTAAAGGTAATAGGTGGCGGAACTTTAGCAGCGGCTTTGGCTCCGGGAATGATGATGGCGGAAAACTTGAGTATTCCAGTTTTTTCCTCCGCAAATAAACTCACGATCCTTCATACCAACGACCAGCACAGCAGGATAGAACCCTTTGATGCAAGTTATACCAAAAATCCCAACCAGGGTGGTTTTGCCAGAAGAGCAAGCCTGATTCAACAGATAAGAAGTCAGGAAAGCAATGTTTTATTGCTGGATTCCGGGGATATATTTCAGGGAACTCCTTATTTCAACTTCTTCGGAGGCGAGCTGGAATTCAAACTGATGTCCATGATGAAGTATGATGCTTCTACAATGGGAAATCATGATTTTGACAATGGTTTGGATGGATTTTTAAAGGTGTTACCGAATGCAAAGTTTCCTTTTATCTGCTCCAATTATAATTTTAAAAATACCGTTCTTGACGGGAAGACTTCTCCATATAAGATATTCAACAAAAACGGGATCAAAGTCGGAATATTCGGAGTAGGAATTAAACTGGACGGCCTTGTCGGAAAAAAGCAATATAAGGAAACGGTATATTCCGATCCGATAGATGTTGCCCAACATTATTCAGATTTTCTGAAAAATGACCAAAAATGTGATTTGGTCATCTGCTTATCTCATATCGGTTATGATTATGACGGTGATCCTAACACAGTAAGTGATAAGATTTTGGCTGCCAATACAGAAAACATCGACATTATTTTAGGTGGTCATACCCATACTTTCTTACCGGAGCCCCAAATTTTTAAAAACAGGCAGGGCAAAAATGTTCTGGTCAACCAGGTAGGTTGGGCAGGGCTTTTACTGGGACGAATAGACTTTTATTTTGATTCAAATAAGAATGTACAACATATTTCCTGGAATAATCAGGCAATAGACAGCAGTATAATAGTATAATATGAAAAAATTCTCTATAATTTCTCTTGGTGTTTTAGCATCCCTTCAATGGGCCAATGCACAGGTTATCTCATCCAAAAAATGGACAGACTTATTCTCATACAATAATGTTCTGGCAATGAAGGAAGATAACGGAAAAATTATTGCCGCTACAGAAAACGGGGTGTTTTATTATACCATTTCATCCGGTGAAATTACCAAACTGTCTAAAGCTAACGGATTACACGAAGTAAAAATTTCCGCTTTTGATTATAATCCGCAGACCAAAACAGGTCTTATCGGCTACCAAAACGGATCTATGGATGTTATTACACCAGATGGTATTACCTATATTGTTGACATTCCTATTGCAACAGGATATAACGGAAGCAAGAAAATTAATCATATTTCCATTACCGGCGATAAAGCCGTAGTTTCGGTGGGTTATGGTGTTTCTATTTTCAATCTGAAGAAAAAAGAGTTTGGAGATTCTGCTTTTTTTGTATCCGGTGGAGTGTATGAAGCTAGTAATGAAGCAACTATTCTGGGAAACAAAGTATTCTCAGTTACCAATACCGGCTTGAAAAGTCATGAAATGAACACAACTTTCCCCGTCTTTTCAACATGGGCTACAGAAGTTCCGGGATCTTTCAAGCATATAGATGCAGAGTCTGTTCTAAGTTTTTCATCTGCTACTACTGCCTATATTTATAATAGTGGGACTGCTACTCCTCTAACACAGCCTTTTACTGACATTCATGACATAGTTGTAAATGCTAATAACATTGTTGTAACAGACCTAAATAGAATTTACACCTTCAGTACAAACGGAATAGCAGGAAGTGCAGCAAGTCTTGGTGAAGAATGTAATACGGCGACCACAATAAATGGAATGGTTTACGGCGGAACCGTTTTATCTGGAATAAAGAACGAAAGCAATAATACTTTCAAACCTGACGGACCGTATTTTAATTATGCCTATAAAATAAATCTGCATGATAACAACCAACTCCTGGTTTCTACGGGAGGAAGAGAAGACAGATATAATGGACCCAGAGCCAATCCGAAAAATCCGGGGTTCTATTATTTTGATGGGATGCAATGGATATATCCATCCTACTTTGTAGGTAGCCCAACAACATTTAATGTACTCGATGCCGTCATCAATCCTAGTGATAACAGCGAGTTTTATTTTACCAATTATACCGTAAGCGATGCTCATGGTGTTTATAAATTAAAATATAATGCTTCATCTAAAGATTTTGATTTTGTAAAACATTATGATCTTGGAGCTCCTAACATTTATTTTTACCGTCCTGTAGGACTTACCTATGATGATCAGAATAATTTGTTCGTATCCATTTCATTTGTAGAAAATGCAAATGCAGGTATGGGGGTATATGATAAGTCAGCTGATAATTTTATTATTAAAAACACGAATTTCAGTTCGGCAGTACAAAAACCTTTGTTATACGAGAACTTATTTTGGGTAGCGTTACCAAGAAGCAGTAACTTCATGGCTTATGACTTTAAAAAAACCTCTCTGAATGTTTCTGATGACGAAATCTATACACTAAGCCAGTCAAATGGTTTCGCAGGAAATTCAAATGGAACCTTGTCTGTAGCTATTGATAAATCCGGTGATGCGTGGATAGGAACAGACAGCGGTTTAAGGGTATTATCCAATGCAGTGTCTGCAATTAAAAGTCCTGATGCAGAACTGAAACCTATTGTCATAGAACAGGGCGGATTGGGTGAAGAACTGTTCAGAGATGCGCAGATCTTACAGATAGAAGTGGATGCAGGTGACCACAAATGGGTTTCTGTAGACGGAGGTGGGGTTTATTATTTATCTTCGGACGGTCAACAAACCATAAAACATTTCACAAAGGAGAACTCTCCTCTCCCTACAAACAGTATCACAGATATAAAAGTAGACAGAAAAACCGGTAAAGTATACTTCGTTTCTTATGACGGAATTGTTACTTATCAGGGAGATGTTGCAGATGTAACTTCTAATTTCGGAAATGTATTGGTGTATCCAAATCCTGTGGTATATTCAAACTTCAAAGGTAAAGTTACGATCAAAGGTCTTGCAGAAAAAACAAACATCAGAATCACTGATGCTGCCGGAAATGTGGTGCATTCAGCAGTAGCCAGAGGGGGATATTATGAATGGGATCTTAACAACCAGAGAGGAACAAGGGTTGCTTCCGGAGTATATTTTGTGTTAATGACCAATGAAGACGGATCTGATAAGGCAACGGCAAAAATCGCTGTGGTCAATTAATTAATGAATTCTCAAACGGGCTTTTTACTTTCATTCATAAAATATGCTGAAAATGATGCTGTTTTGCACTGTTTCATGGAAGAAGACGGCTTTCAGAGCTATTTTCTAAAGGGCATATATTCTAAAAAGAACAAGAAAAAAGCCTTGCTGCTTCCTTTGAATCAGCTTAATTTTTCAATCAGGTCGGCAAAAGGAAACAGCATACAGTCTCTTTCAGGCATAGAGCTTGTAAAAAGCAGCGATATTTATACGGATGTTAAAGCCAATACCATAATATTTTTTATTTCAGATTTCTTAAACCAGATTTTAAGGCATGAAAATAAAAACCCGGGAATTTTCTTCGGCATTGATGAATTTATTGATGAACTTTCCCGGCAGAACTACCAGTCACATTTGATTTTTCTTGTCCAGATCCTGAAAATACAGGGAGTTGCCCCTTTATTGAATGACGGAAATTTTCTTGATCCTGAAACGGGTGTCTTTTCCCTGGGATTAACGCATCAGTTATTTAATGAAGAAATTTCACAGATATGGAAAAATATTCTTTCCTCTCAAAATCCGTATCAGGTAAAAATCCATCAATCATTGAGAAAGAATTTTCTGGATAGTCTTCTGGTGTACTATCACTATCATATCACCGATTTCAGGATACCTGCTTCACTGGAGATCATTCAGCAGATCTTTGAGTAGTTATAGTTTTTGTGCATCAGATATTGCCGCCCGTTTCTTCCCATTCTTGTTTTTCCATCGTAGAGATAGCCTGTTTTCAGATAAAGATCAAATGCTAAAGCATTTCCCTCATTAACCGCTAAGACAAGCTCGTTACATTCTTTAAAGTTCTCTCTTACAAAATCATCCAGTTTCAACATAGCCGATTTTCCAATTCCTTTTCCCTGTAGTTCAGGGTTAATTGATAATGACCTCACCAATGCAGAATCTGCGTTATCCGTAAGATCCAGTTTATCCTCACCAAAATCCAGCACAAAAAATTCTGCTACTTCATCTTGATGAAAAACAGTAATGGGAAAAGCATGAAAATCATTCATTGCTCCTCTTTCTTCAATCCGCTGAAGCGCCAGTTCTGCCGTTGCCGTGAAACGAGACTGAACTTCATCGAGACTATAATTGAGACCCCTTAGATCTTCCGGTTTAAAAAATTCCAGTAAAACCATAATACTAATGATGATAAACATCTTCGTACATCACTCCGGCTCTGATCTCTACAGGCAGTCTGTTTACTTCAGGAACTATGGGACAACTGTAATCATAAGCGTTATAGGCACAATAAGGCTGATAAGATTTATTGAAATCCAGAATGATCGTGTTTCCTTTAGGAATAGTGAGATCCAGATACTTTCCACCACCATACGTTTCTTTTTCATTCGTGAGGTCACGGAAAGGAAGAAAAAGATGATCTTTATATTTTTCCTGCTTGATCAGATCCAGACTTTGATATACAGTTAAGCTGTACGACTTACCTTCCAGATCAAAATACACTTTTCCGTATTCCTTGTACAGCTTGGATTTTCCGGAAGAGGTAGGCAAATCAAAGGGTTCTGCATTTTCGACAGTTACAAACTTTGCCTTTATTCTGTACTTTTCATTGATCGGGAAAAACGGATGTTTCTTGAAATTCACAAAATTATCTCCGCGTAATGGAGTTTCTTTAGGATTACGATATTCTGCATTCAGTTCATCCTGAAATTTCTTTATTTCCTTTATTTCTTTTGAATTCATCTTCTGAGAAAAGATCAGCACAGGAAACAGCAACAAAGCCAGTATATAATTTTTCATAAATATTGATTAAAATGATTCGGAGATCTTTACCCGGTAAACATCTGACGAATTTCTTTTGATAGATTCCACATAAAAGCCACCTTCTTCAGGAATCAATTCTTTAAGGTCAAAACTCTGACAATCCTTCGGAAGTCCTGAAAACACTAAGGTAAACCAAAAATCCCTCATAAACGGAACGGGAGTCCAGTTCGGATATATGGTAATATTTTCGGCGTGGATCAGCTTGCTTCTATGCTCCGAATTGTTATCAAAAAGATATGTGGAATGCCAGATCCTGATCAGGTTTCCTAAAAATGGAGAAGCTGGAAAACAACAGTGAACAATGACCTGCTTTTCCTCTTCTGCTTTTGCCTGAAGAGATTCCAGGATTTCTTTTGCAATAATCGGTTTTGTAATTGTTTCAGCCACAATATATGAGTAATGAGTGATCCGTAATGAGTAATAATGATTGTTCTAAAATTATTTCCCATTACTTATTATGTTAATATTCTAATTCTAGTTTCTCTTTTGTATAATTTCTGATTTTCTCGGTAAGTTCAGGATTCTCGGCAAGTTTTTGTCCATAAGAAGGAACAATTTCAAGAAGTTTATCTTTCCATTCTCCATGAAGTTTATCCGGAAAACATTTTTCAAGAACATTCAGCATTGCATAAACCGCTGTAGAAGCGCCCGGAGAAGCTCCCAATAATGAAGCTATCGTTCCTTTTTTATTCACAACCACTTCGGTCCCGAATTCCAGCTTACCTCCGTCTTTTTCATCTTTTTTGATGATCTGCACTCGTTGTCCGGCAACCTTCAATTCCCAGTCTTCTTCTTTGGCATCTTTAATAAATTCCCTCAAATGCTGCATTCTTTGCGCTTTATTCATGGCTACCTGCTGAATAAGGTACTTCGTAAGAGGAATATTGTGCCACCACGCTCCAAATAAAGATTTTATATTCTTGGTATTGATACTTTCAGGGAGATCGAGGTAACTTCCCTCCTTCAGAAATTTAGTGGAAAAACCTGCAAACGGCCCGAAAAGAAGGGCTTTTTCACCATCTATAATTCTCAGATCCAAATGCGGAACAGACATTGGAGGCGCATCCACCGTTGCCTGTGTGTACACTTTTGCCTGATGTTTTTTTACCAGCTCCTGATTATGACTAACCAGCCACTGACCGGATACCGGAAAACCTCCATACCCCTCACTTTCTTTAATATCCGAGCTGTCCAGTAACGGAAGTGCATAACCTCCCGCTCCGATAAAAACAAAATCTGCCAACACTTCCTGTTTATGGCTATGAATTCTATCTTTTACCGTCATTTCCCACTTACCATCTTCTCTTGGATCAATATCCTTTACTTCATGATACAGAAAAACCTCCACATTGGAATCTTCCAGTAAATGTCTTCCCATTTTTCTTGTCAATGTTCCGAAATTTACATCAGTTCCCATATCCATTTTCGTTGCTGCCATTATTTCGGAACGGTTTCTTTTACTCATCACCAAAGGGATCCATTCTTTAAGAGTTTCATGATCCGTAGAAAATTCCATTCCTGAAAAAAGAACGGATTTTGTCATCTTCTCATGACGTTTTCTGAGGAATTCAGCGTCTTTTTCGCCAAATACAAGGCTCATGTGCGGACAGGAATTGATGAAATCTTTTGGCTCCTGAACGTATCCCTTATCTACCAGATAAGCCCAGAACTGTTTTGAAATTTCAAACTGTTCGGCAATATTTTCCGCTTTGGAAATATCGATGGTTCCATCTGGTTTTTCCGGGGTATAATTGAGTTCACAAAAAGCAGAATGTCCTGTTCCTGCATTGTTCCAGGCTGCTGTACTTTCTTTTGCAAATCTTCCAAGTCTTTCAAAGATGGCGATTTCCAGTTGGGGATCAAACTCATGAAGTAACGTGGCTAACGTCGCACTCATAATTCCACCGCCTATCAGGACCACATCGTATTTCGGTTTCGGGGTTCTGCTTGTAAGAGGTTGTGACATAGTGTAAAATTTACAACGAATTTCGTGAAAAGTTTTAACAATCAGAATGGGTTTAACATTTTTAACGTGTTAATTTCAGGTGAAATTTAATGGATAAAAAGCTTCGGCTCCGTTCGGTCATCCACATCAATATAATAGAATGCTTTGACCGAACGGAGCCTAATATATTAATCTCTCTGATTCTTAATTCAATTTTGCAGTCAGTTTTTTAAACTGCTTCTCTGCATTTTTACCTTCATACAGAATACTGTAAATGGTTTCAATGATCGGAAGCTTAAGATTTTTCTGTTTTGCCGTTTTAAAGATAGAATCTGCTGCATAATATCCTTCCGCTACCATGTTCATAGACTGAATGGCAGATTTTACCGTATATCCTTTTCCTATCAGGTTTCCAAGACTTCTGTTTCTTGAGAATAATGAATATGCTGTTACGAGTAAATCTCCCAGATAAGCACTTTCATTCACATCTCTTGGCGCTTCATAGATCGCTTCCAGGAATGTTTCCATTTCACGGATGGCATTAGACACAAAAACCGCGGTAAAGTTATCTCCATACCCTAATCCGCTTGCAATTCCTGCTCCTATTGCAAAGATGTTTTTAAGGATCGCACTGTATTCATTTCCTAAAATATCCTTACTGGAATGTACTTTAATGAAATCTGAACTGAAAACATTTTCAAGTTTTTCCGAAATTTCATCTTCTACAGTGGCAATTGTGAGGTAAGAAAGCCTTTCCATGGCAACTTCTTCAGCATGACAAGGTCCCGCAATCACAGCCTGATTTCTGAAACCGATCTGGAATTCATCTCTTAAATAATGGGCTACAACATCATTGACTTTAGGAATGATCCCTTTGATAGCTGAAACAAAGACCTTATTCTTGTAATCACAGGTCATTTTATCCAATGTGTCGGAAAGATAAATGGAAGGTGTCGCCAGAACCACAATATCACAGGCAGAAACAAGCTCGTTGATATCTGTGGTCAGTTTTAAATTTTTAAGGTTAAAATTAACTGCCGTAAGATAAGTTGGGTTATGTCCACGAAGTTCAATCGCTCCTTTTACAAACTCACTCCTTACACACCAGTGTACTACTTTACAGTTTTCGACAAGCATTTTTACAATAGCAGTTGCAAAACTTCCGCTTCCTACAACCCCTACAGATACGTCTTTTTTGGACTTTTTCGGGTTTGAAGGTTCTGTAATTGTTTTCTTTTTAGCCATAATAGAAATGTGAACTGCAAATATATTAAAACCTTAAAGTTTAGAGAGCTTTTAAGGCATAATAAAAACCTGTTTTTTGAAAAATTAACACTTCTGTACAATTAAATATTTAAATGGCCGTTAAAAACATAAAAAACTAAATTTTCGTTAAAAATAACTGACAAAACCTATTTTTAATTAAATTTGCAGGCTTAAAATCGTTTTGTTAATACTAAGAGAAGAAAAATGAAGAAATTTCTAAGCAGCAAAAGGAACGTAAATATCCTTCTTGGAGGTCTTTTACTAGTAATTTTTGCACAAGGCATTTTCATCGCCAAACTGTTTTCTGAAAGAGACGACAAGTTGTATGAAGTAAACCTTGTAAAAATAAACACTGAAAGAGACAGTGTAGATTACCTGAAAATGAAAACGGATCTTACATTAGTAGACCAGACCGTAGCACAGCTGAATTCTTTCCTTAAATCTAAAAATATTTCCAGCCAAAAACTGACAGTATTAAGTAAAGACAGCATTTCCAATTCTGTTTATCTGGCAAAGCAGGCCAACCGATACAGCCAATATTTGATGGATTTACAAAATAAACTGATGCGGGTTCCTTTGGGAATGCCTACTGAAGGTTATATCTCATCTAATTTCGGAATTAGAAAAAATCCTATTCCGTTCAAGAAAGTTTTCGCTTCTGTAAAGCCATCTGCAGCAGAATCAAAAGTTGCAGCGGCTCCAAAACCGGAGGTTAAGGCAGAACCTGTTGAAAAGATCATTGAAGTGACAGACAGCTATGGAAATAAAAGGGAAGTAAAAGTAATGGTAACACCAAAAGTAACCAATACTCAAGCTTCTACTCCTTCCACATCCGGAAAATCAGTTGCCAATACTAAAACCTCATCGGAAGGAAACAATGCTCCGGCGGAAGCAGATCAAATGCAGTTTCATAAAGGGTTAGACATTGCAGTGGCTTTCGGTTCTGATGTAAAAGCGGCAGCTGCAGGAACTGTAATTTTCTCCGGACAAAAAGGAGGCTATGGAAACTGCGTAATCATATCTCACGGAAATGGCTTGGCTACCCTTTACGGACATTTGTCTCAACTGATCGTAAAGACCAATGAAAAAGTAAAAGTAGGTCAGGTGATTGCAAAATCCGGTAATTCCGGGCGTTCTACAGGACCTCACCTTCATTATGAAGTACACAAAAACAATGCTCCGGTAAATCCGAAATTGTTTATGAATTTATAAAAACAAAAGCCTCGGCTGTCTGAAGACAGCCGAGGCTTTTGTTTAGTAAATTTAATTTAATAAGCAGCCGTAAATCTTTCACGGATATGGTTGCCCTGTTCCAGTTCATCTACTAAAACAACCGCTACATCTTCCACGGAAAGAATACTTCGTCCGTTTTCATCAAATACAGGGGTTTCCAGAGATGTTCTGTATTTTCCAAGTCTTGTTCCTGCAGTGGTGGGATTCATCTCAATGGCAGGACTAAAGAAAGTCCAGTCCAGTGTGTTATTTTCTTTAATCCTGTTCAGATAATCTCTTGCGGCAGTAGCTCCTGCTTTATAAGCTTCAGGAAAATCCGGAGTATCCACGATCTGAATATTGTCCGGAGTATAAAGACTTCCTGCTCCTCCTACCACGATAAATCTTTTCACCCCGGATTTTTCTACAGCTTTTTCAATGTTTTCGGATCCGGTAAGAAAATCATGATATAGATTAGGATTTGTCCAGCCTGCATTGTAAGTACTGATCACGGCATCGTTACCTTTTAACGCTTCAGATAATCCATCTACATTATTAACATCAATACTTTTGGCTTTTACTTTATCATTCTGTTGAACTTTTGAAGCGTCTCTCACTATGGCTTCTACTTCGTATCCTCTGTCTGCCAATTCTTTCACAACGTGCGATCCTACAAACCCTGTCGCACCGATTACAGCTACTTTTTTCATATTCTATTATTTTTAATTGTAATAATTTTTGTTACATTTATAGTTAAAAAAAATTTATCTGAACTGATCACTGAAATCTTTTAATGATTTTTTGCCTAAAAAGCTAATGACTAAATGATCTGTTTCTTCAAATAACGTATTCAAGTGATCGTTGATTTCTTTGCCTACATTACAGTCAGGGTTCGGTCCCTGATTTTTCTTTCCTAAAACTTCAGTATTCTTTACAGCTTTATAAATCTCTGAAATACTGACAGATTCTGCAGCTTTGGATAGTTTACTTCCCCCTTCTTTTCCCTGTCTGCTGATAATTAAACCAGCTACTTTCAATACTCCAATTTCTTTACGAACAATCACGGGATTAACATTGATGCTTCCTGCAATAAACTCAGAAGTCAGCCATTCCTGAGGAAATTTTGCCAATAAGGTCATGATATGTACTGCCGTAGCAAATCTGGTGTTGTTCATTTTAATTACAGGACAAAGGTAAACAAATTTTTAAATGTAACAAATATTATTACATTATTTTTTTTATAACAAAAAAATACCTGAACGGGTCAGGCATTTTTATTATTCAATATTATTTGATATCTAATAATTCTACTTCAAATACCAAAGTACTGTTGGGTCCGATCTCTTTACTGATCTGCTGATCTCCATACGCAAGGTGTGGCGGAATGATCAGCCTCCATTTGCTCCCAACCGGCATAAGCTGTAAAGCTTCTGTCCATCCTGCAATTACTCTGTTTAAGGGGAAAGATGCAGGTGTTCCCCTTTTTACAGAGCTGTCAAAAATTTTACCTGCAATGGTAGTTCCGTGATAATGGCATTTTACAGTAGATTTAGGCCCGGGTTTTGGTCCGTCTCCTTCTGTAATGATCTCATATTGTAATCCGCTTGGTAATTGTACCACGCTTTCTCTCTTGCCGTATTCTTCCATATAGGCTTTACCTTCATTCAGGTTTTTCTCAGCCAATTCTTTTTTACGTTTAAATAACATATCTGCTACTCCCATAACTAAATTTTTTACAAAGATACAGTTTGTTGCGTGAAATTGTAAAGTTTAATTTTTTACCATTGTGATGGCATAGAATGATGATTTTTCAATTTGGATAAGGAAATTTGGCGTTATAATTGGATTAAAAATCACATGCCGAATCCAATACCTTATCACAAAAAATTTGATAAACTGACTGAAGATGAACAAAAACTTCTAGAGATCAATAAAAAAAGTATTGAAGAGTTTGTTGAACAGTCAGTCTCAATCAGTGACACTGATCATGCCACGAGAAATGCCCATGCCAAAACCTATGCTGTAGTCAAAGGGAATTTTAGCACCACAACGGATTTCCCGGAAGAATTGCAACAACTTTTTAATGAAAAACAATGGGATATTATGGTCAGGTTTTCCAACGCACACCTGAAAATTACAAAGAAAGATATTCCTGCTTACGGATTGGCGCTAAAAATTATGCAACAGGATGGCAGTACGATCGCCAATTATCCGTTGGTGAATTTTCCTTTATTCCCGATCAATTCTGTAAGTATTTTTTTAAAGCTATTCACTTCGATTAATAAAATTTTCACGAAAAAGTGGTGGTATGTTTTTCCATTCATCACACAATCTTTAAAAATTGTCCCTTACTTTTTTACGTTTTCATTCTTTAAAAGCGTTTTAAAACTGATGCGTAAACGGAATGATTTCATTTTGTCGTTTGATTATCATTCTGTCGGAGTTTATCGATTGGGAAATAACATGATCAAATTGAAGGTTGTTCCCAAAGGTATCGATCCACATTTCGGAAAAGATCTGAAGGTTAAAGAAGCCATTGAGAAATACCTCAGCTCCAATGATTACAATGCAGAAGTATTCGTTCAAATTTGTTATGATTTGAAAGACCAACCGATCAATGTACTGAATGTGGAATGGCAAAATTCACCTTTCATTAAGATCGGGAATATAAAAATTGAGAAAAATGCGTTACTGGATCCTCATTCCTGTGAAAATGAAATGTTATCTTTCAATCCTTATGAAAGTCTAACGGAATTTCAACCTGTAGGAAAAATTCAAAAATTAAGAAATGAAGCTTATAAAATTTCTTTGGAAACACGGAATAAGATCAACAAACTTTTAAAGTCCAAATAAAAAGGCTTCACAATATGCAAAGCCTTATATTTTATTCATCTCCTGTAACTTTTTCAGGGAAAATAATAGAGAGTATGACTGAGATCAGCAATACTCCACCCACGATTCCTAAGGAAACAGGTGAAGGAATATGGATCCATGGTGCAATTAACATTTTAACTCCGATAAAAGTCAGAATAATTGCCAACCCATAAGGCAGTTTACTAAACATGTGAATGAAGTTCGCCAATAAGAAATATAATGACCTAAGTCCCAAAATCGCAAAGATATTTGAAGTATAAAGGATAAATGGATCATTGGAAATAGCAAAGATGGCAGGAATGGAATCTACCGCAAAAAGAACATCCGTAAACTCGATCACTCCCACAACCACCAAAAGCGGTGTTGCCATTTTAACTCCGTTCTTAACGGTAAAAAACTTGTCACCATCGTAACTGTCGGAAACTTTCCAGAAACTTTTAATGAGTTTGGCTCCCGGTGTATCACTAAAATCTTCATTATCGTCTTCTCTTCCTTCTCCCCATGATTTGATCCCTGCATAAACCAGAAATAACCCGAAAAGCGTCATTACTACATTGATCTTTACGTCATGTCCGAAAACATTCATTTCAGGAAGATAGGTAAGATTGATCAGTCCAATTCCGGCAAATATGAAAATTGCCCTGAAGATCAGTGCTCCGATGATTCCCCAAAATAAAACTTTATGATGAAGATGTTTTGGAACTTTAAAGAATCCGAAAACAAGAATGAATACAAATAAATTGTCGACAGAAAGTGCTTTTTCGATCCAATATGCCGCCTGATACTGGGTGAATTTTTCTATGGCAAGATCATGTCCTTCGTGACTGAACGCCCAATACACCACTCCGGAAAAGATCATGGATAATGAAATCCATACCACTGACCAGATCGTTGCTTCTTTAGAGCTTACCTCATGACTTTTTTTATTGAAAACTCCTAAATCCAGGAGTAACATGATAACAACCGTTATCGCAAATCCCCAAACCAATCCGGGGTGTAATTCTAAAACACTTTGATTTTCCACTTGATTAATCATTAATTCTACAAGAACATCGCTCCAAAGATACTATTTAAAAGCCAGTCAGACTATTTTTAAATAAATTCATCATTATCTTTCAGGCATCACCTTGTAGGTAGGATCATCCTGAATATTTACCTCGATCACTGCTTCAGCATTTTTTAATAATTTCCTGCAGTCTTCACTTAAATGACGCAGATGTAATTTTTTGTTATGCTGATGATAATTTCTTGAAAGCTTATCCAGCGCGTTAATGGCACTCATGTCCACTATCCGGCTCTCCCTGAAATCTACCACAACTTCCTCCGGATCATTAACCGGATCAAATTTATCCATAAATGCTGTTACCGAACCAAAAAACAAAGGCCCATAAATTTCATAATGTTTCAGCCCGTTTTCATCTGTATATTTTCTAGCCCTGATTCTCTTTGCATTGTCCCAGGCAAAAACCAAAGCAGAAATAATAACGCCGACCAAAACTGCCAAAGCAAGATTATGGAGTATAACGGTAATCAGAGCAACTGTGATACCAACAATGATGTCTGATTTAGGCATTTTATTAACGATCCTCACCGACACCCACTGAAAGGTACTGATGGCAACCATCATCATCACTCCCACTAAAGCAGCCATAGGAATTTCCTCAATAACAGGCGCTCCTACAAGGATTATAATTAAAATGGTAATGGAGGCAATGATCCCTGAAAGTCTGGCTCTTGAACCTGCATTAAGGTTTACCAGGGTTTGGGCTACCATTGCACAACCACCCATTCCTCCGAAAAATCCATTGGTAATATTGGCTATTCCCTGTGCCACGGATTCCTGATTGGCGCTTCCTTTGGACTGTGTAATTTCGTCTACCATAGATAAGGTAAGCAATGATTCTATGAGTCCCACTCCTGCCATCACCAATGCATAAGGAAAAATAATCTGTAAGGTTTCCAATGAAAAAGGCACTTTCGGGAAATTAAAAACAGGAAGGCTTCCGCTGATGTGAGCAATATCCGCTACAGTTTTCGTATTGATATTGAATCCCAATACTACAGCAAAAACCACCATGATAGCGACCAGTGAAGCAGGAACAACTTTGGTGATCTTCGGAAAAAAATAAACTATGGCTATCGTGAAAGCAGTTAATCCTGCCATAATGTATAAGGATGTACCTTCCAGCCAGTGCACGACTCCGTTAGCATCAGTGATTTTAAACTGTTCGATCTGCGCCATAAAAATAATAACGGCCAAACCATTAAGAAAGCCATACATGACCGGCTGTGGAATAAGTCGTACAAATTTTCCCAGTTTAAAAATTCCTACGAGCATCTGAAGAATTCCGGCAAGTACCACGGTAGCAAAAAGATATTCCTCTCCATGTGACTGTATCAGCGCGATAAGGACAACGATTGTTGCTCCTGCTCCTCCGGAAACCATTCCGGGACGTCCTCCGAGAATTGCCGTAACCAATCCCATTAAAAAAGCGGCATACAATCCTATTAAGGGAGACAGCCCTGCGAGAATCGCAAACGACAAAGATTCAGGGATCATGGTCATTGCTACGGTGAATCCCGCCAATAACTCATTTTTAAAGTTGATATTCCTGGAAAAATCGGATATGTTCAGATAGTTTTTCATTTATCCGGCAAAGGTAACTACTTCAAACAGTTCCTGCAATTTTGTGAGATAAAGTATTATTTTCTCAGCCTGAGATAAAAAATAATTAAAAATATAAAAATATCTCACACAATATAGATTTAAAATATTAAATTTTTATTAAAATTATTAACCAATTCTTTTATATGTTTCGCATTTTTTTTAATTTTGAAGCAAATCATGTTAATTATTTTCCAAATTTTTTATTAAAAAAAGAATTTTGATTTTTAACAATTTAAAACAAAATAAAAAGAATTATATGTGAAAGCTTTAATATAGAATTCATATGGCGAATATGAAAGTAGGATTTGGGAGTATATAACGCGGAAGAAGTTAGCTTAATTTTAATTCTTTTGTACTAAACAGAGTCAGTCCAGACTTTATTCCGACAAATCTTCTTAAGTATTTGCAATATCACTCCTGATTAAGCTTTTGTGTTTAAAATACTTATAAACAGATGTTATACAAAGACATACATATTGGTCAATTCATCAAAGAAAGAGTTGAGGAAATGGAAGTTCCGATGGATAGAATCTGTAATTTTCTTAACAAGGATGTGGTAACTGTTGAAAATATGTACAACAGTAAATCTATTGATACTGATCTTCTTTTAAGATGGTGTAAGCTACTGGAATATGATTTCTTCAGAATTTACAGTTCGCATCTTATTTTATATGCTCCGCCATCAGCAGTTAATAAAACACCTGAGAGATCTAAGAAAATTCCTTATTTCAGAAAGAACATTTACACCCAGGAAATAAAAGATTTTATCATCAACAGAATTGTATCGGGTGAAATGACCCACAATGAAGTGATCACAGAATATTCTATTCCGAAAAGCACACTGCATCGCTGGTTACAAAAACAACAAACTCCAAATAAGAAAAAAAACTCAAATGCGTCCTAATTACACTAAAATCTATCAGGACATGCTGAAAGAGAAGGCTCCTGATAAATTGAAAGATCCTGAAATTAAAAGACAGCTCAAGAAGCTCAATACCACTGAAAATGTATTAAGTTTCAATGAAAAGGTTTTCAAACAGTCAAAAGAAAGCCTGCTGCACAATCAGAAACTTAAGACATACGACAAGCAAACGATCCTGAAACTTTTGCATTATCAGGAGAAACACGGTTTTTCAACAAGCCATATGTCTAAAAAATACAAAATCAGCAGAACAACTCTTACCAAATGGAGAAAGACCTTCGGAGAAGAGATTTGTAATAATTAAAATCCGGGAATGAATTCCCGGATTTTTTGTTTTCTGTGTAGCCTCGATGGGATTCGAACCCATATTCCTTATTGGCATTGCGGCTGTAAATACGCTTCCCTACATTGTTTTAAAATTTCGGTGCTTCTGTAAACTCTACCCATTAGTCCGTGCAGGTCTAACCGGAATATCCGCAAACTCTACGGTAAGATCATTTTGCCGCAGGCTTTTCCTTTTAAGCTACAAGGCTAGGCAAAGGCAGATTCCACATTTGTGGTCATCTGCCTCTTATAATTTGGTTATTAGCTATTTTGCGAAGATTTCTTTAAGCTGGGAAACAATATTACTGTTTCCGGATACGGTAATATCGGCGATCTTTTCCATTGCGCAATCTTTCTGCGTAGATTTATTTATTTCAATCCATTTGCTCAGCATGCTCTTTATCTCTTCTATCGATCTCCCCGAAAGGACTTCCCTTGAAGTAACCGATATTCACAAATCCGTTTTCTTCTTTCAATAAGGAGTCCCTTTCTTTCACAGCGCCGGTATTTTTACTTCCGTAATTTCCTTCCAGCTGTTTCGTGGCGGGATTAATATCTCCCCAAGCTGCCGTTTTCCCTTTATAAAGAGGTTCTACGAAATAAGTGATTCCCGTGACGGAAGATTTTACAATGAATCTTCCGGTTTCATCAGTATTGGTAAGGAATCTTTGCAATACTTCTCGTCTCATAATTGTTGTTTTTTAAAGTTTATACTAAAGATCAAACCATCATATCGGCACAGCTGGAACTTGCGAAAGCATAAGGTTTGGCCTTAAACACATATCCCATTCCTAAAATATATCCCATCGCGTCTTTCAAAGCTAAATTGGATTTGAATTCAGGGTCTGTATTGATG
>JAFAAJ010000259.1 GCA_023426625.1 Bacteroidota bacterium | reverse complement strand
GTGATTACCCATCCTTCGAGATTTCTTTCTTTTGCTTCCTCTGCATATTGCTCGATGATCGCTTCCGGAATTCCGTTCAGATCCTCTTTGTTGGTGATGTGTTTGTAATAAGCATTAGTGGAAGCTAATACATTTTGCCCGAATTGTAGTGATTTTACAGACAGATCCATATTGATCTTCTTTAGCTTTTCTTTATCTTCGGGATTTAATAGAGCTCCGCTTCTTACAAATCCTTTGTAAGTTTCATTCAGCAGCATTTCCTGTTCTTCATTCAGGTTGTATTTTTCTTTCTCATCAAATACTTTTTTGATTTTGTTAAACAGGGCTTCATTTTGAGAAATCTTTGAAGAATATTCCGTCAGAATTGGCGAAACTTCCTGGGCGATCTGTTGGAGTTCGTCACTTGTTTCCGCAGAATTAAGATTGAAAAATATGTTTGAAACCACGTCCAGCTGTTCACCTGCATAAGCTAAAGCCTCTACTGCATTTGTGAAGGTAGGACTTTCAGGATTCTCAACAATTGCATTGATCTCTTCTTCAGATTTTTGGATCAGATCTTGGAATGCAGGAAGATAATCTTCATTTTTAATGCTTTGGAAAGGAGCAGATTGATATGGAGTGTTGAATTTTTCAGTCAGAATATTCATTGTATATTTTTTTAGAAATGTAAATTTAATTGAGATTTGTTCAGATTCCAAATCCCCAAAAATAATGCCTTAAATCAAAACTGTGACAAAATGCCCTGATCTTTTAGATATTCTTGTCATAGGAAAAGTGATGCTATTTTGGAAATTATTAATTTTGGATTATATTAAAAATAAGAACTATGAAAACAGTTTTGAAAATTTTAGGATTTCTGATCCTCCTTGTTATTGCTTATGCAGTTATTGCCTTATTGGCTTTTGATAAGCATTTTTACTTTGAAAAATCTATTGTAATCAACGCTCCTAAAGAAAAAGTATGGCAGCATGCAGGTTCTTTGAAAGGTTTTAATACATGGAATCCTTTCATAAAGCTTGATAAAAACGTTGTGATTACCTATACCGGGAATACCGGAGAAGTAGGAGAAGCTTATCACTGGAAAGGTAATGATCAGGTAGGGGAAGGAAAACAAACTGTTGTAGAAGCTATTCCTAATGAAAAACTGACCAGCAGTCTTCATTTTATTAAACCTTGGGAAGGAGATGCTAAAGGAAGCTTTATTCTGACGCCTGAAGGAAGCGGGACAAAAGTAACGTGGACGATGGAGAATGAGCTTCAGCCGATGATGAAACTTATGAAGCCGATGATGAAGAGCCAAATTGGTAAAACCTTCGGGCAGGGACTGGAAGACCTGAAAAAATTATCTGAGCAATAAATTCTTCAATATTGAAACAGAGCCCTGTAAATTTAATTTTGCAGGGCTTTTTTATTAAAAAAATATTATCTTTATGTAAAGATTCGATTTATGGAGAAGATAGTATTTGAGAAAAATCATATAAGAGATTATGTGAAAAATGTAATTTCCGCAAAGATAGAGAAGCTTAAAAATTTTATAGAATTCACTTTAGAAGCAAGCCGAGATATAAAAAAAACTCCGAAATATGACAGCATGAGAGAAGAAATGCAGGAAGAGATCTATCAGATGCAGAAACAGCTGGGAGCATTGCATGATCTGAAAAGAAATATGTCGAAAGTTCTGAATAATGCTACGGACAGGGTTCAGTTGGGATCTTTGGTCATTACCAATAAAGCCCGTTTTTATATTTCTGTTTCTTTAGGGGAATTCTTTTTCGAAGGCGATCGTTTTTATGCTATTTCCCCCGAAAGTCCTATGGCGAAAAAAATGATGGGCATGAAATCCGGAGACGCTTTTACATTAAATAATATACATCAGAAAATAGTGGAGGTTTTGTAAGGAGAGGGTAGTAATTGGTAATTTGTGAATGGTAATTAGTGATTAGTAACCAATCACCAATCACTAATTACTACTAACTAATAACCATTCACTTTCCGCTTTTTCGTAATTTTGTCTCTATGAATAAAGCAGAAGTTTTAAAAGAGATCATAGAACAAAGACGAAGCATCTTTCCTAAAGACTATACCGAAAGCGAAATATCGCAGGTAATTATTGATGAGATTCTGAATTCAGCATCATTTGCACCCAATCATAAACGGACAAAACCGTGGCGTTTTAGGGTCTTCCAAGGTGATGAAAAGGCTAAACTGGCCTTGGAAATGCAGTCGATCTATAAATCAACTCAACCTGAACCGCTTTTCCTTGAAAAAAAATACAACGATATTGGTTCGAAGATCAATAAAGCAAATGCAGTAGTTTCTATTGTTGTGAACTTCAGCGGACTTGTTCCTGAGTGGGAAGAAATAGCTGCTGTTTCCATGGCTGTACAGAATATGTATCTTACCTGTACTGCTAATGGAATAGGGTGTTATTGGAGTTCTCCAAAGCTTGTAGATCATCTTAAAGACTCTTTACAGATCGCTGAAAACCAAAAATGTTTGGGGCTTTTCTATATGGGAAAGCTGGATTAAGGAAGTTTGATATAGGATTAAACCATAAAAATTCAAATTATATCGTCTTCAACGAGTCAAATTGGAAAAATTTATTTATCTTTGCACACTTAAATATTTAACCGGGACGAGTTCCCCTAAAATTCAAACATTATGTCAGTAAAAATCAGATTACAAAGACACGGTAAAAAAGGTAAACCTTTCTTCCACATCGTGGTTGCAGATTCTAGAGCTAGAAGAGACGGTAGATTCATCGAAAAACTAGGAACTTACAACCCAATTACTAACCCGGCAACTATCGAGTTGAACGTTGATTCTGCTGTAAAGTGGTTAAACAATGGTGCTCAACCTACTGATACTGCCAGAGCAATCCTTTCTTACAAAGGTGCACTTTACAAAAAACACTTACAAGGTGGTGTTGCTAAAGGTGCTTTTGATGAAGCTGAAGCTGAGAAAAGATTCAACGCATGGTTAGAAGCTAAAGAAGCAAAAGTTCAAGGTAAAGTTGAAGGTTTAGCACAAGCTAAGTCTGATGCTAAGAAAGCTGCTTTAGAAGCTGAAGCTAAAGTAAACGAAGCTAGAATTGCTGCGGCTGCACAAGCTGAAGCTGATGCTAAAGCTGCTGAAGAAGCTGCTAATGCACCTGCTGAAGAAGTTACTGAAGCTACAGAAGGAGAAGCTCCTGCTGCTGAAACTGAAGAAAACACTGAAGCTTAAGAACCTGCCAATATGCGTAAGGAGGATTGCTACTTATTAGGAAAAATCACACGCAGACATGGTCTTTCAGGTAATGTTATCCTGAAACTGGATACAGATCAGCCTGAACTTTACAATAAATTGGAATCAATATTCGTTGAAATCAACGGATTATTGGTTCCTTTTTTTATTGAAAGATCTTCCTGGAGCAAATCTGATGCTCTTAATATTTCTTTTAAAAACTCTTCTGAGGCACTGGTAGATCAGTCTTTAGGTAAGAATGTTTATTTGCCGCTTTCTACTTTGCCGAAACTTTCAGGAAAACAGTTTTATTATCACGAAGTTATAGGTTTTCATATCCTTGATGAAAAAGATAGTAACTGTGGGACCGTTATGTCTGTGAATGATCAGACGGCTCAGAACTACTTCATTACAGATCTGGGTGGAAAAGAAATCGTGATCCCTATCATTAAAGACTGGATTCTTGAAGTGAACAGAGAAGAGAAATTCATAAAGATGCAATTGCCGGAAGGACTTATAGATGTCTTTTTGGTACCTTCGAAAAAAGATGAGTAATTAGTTTACTCACACTTTCAAATATTCCTTTTATCATTTGTTTTTGTTGTGGGAGACTCAATAGTTTTCTAAAACTATGCTGTGTGTAATAAGTTTTTCTATTTACAGGGTCTAAATCATGAATTTGCGCTGTTTTTTTGTAACTTTGCAGACATTAATTTTTATAAGAAAATTTATAATCAACAAATGAAAAAGCAAACCATTAGAGAAATCTTACAGGATTACAAAAAAGTATTACATCATGACATTACGGTTTACGGTTGGGTAAGAACTTTCCGTGCTAACCGATTTATCGCGCTTAATGATGGTTCTACAATTAATAATTTGCAGATCGTTGTTGATTTCGAAAATTTTGATCAGGAAATTATCAATAAAATAAGTACTGCATCTTCCCTAAAAGTAGTAGGTGAAGTAGTGGAAAGTCAGGGAGCAGGACAGGATGTGGAAATTATTGCCAAAAAGATCATTATTTTAGGTGATAATTTTACCGAAGACAGAGATAAAACCATTCTTCAGCCTAAAAAACACTCATTGGAAACATTGAGGGAACAGGCTCATTTAAGATTCAGAACGAATTTATTTGGGGCTGTTTTCAGAGTGCGTCATGCGGTAAGTTTTGCCGTTCATTCATTCTTCAATGAAAGACAATTCTTCTACATCAATACACCTGTTATTACCGGAGCTGATGCGGAAGGAGCAGGAGAAATGTTTGGGGTAACAAATTTTGATCTAAATGACATTCCAAGAACAGAAGAAGGAGAAATAGATTTTGCTCAGGATTTCTTTGGAAAGAAAACCAATTTAACAGTTTCCGGACAGCTGGAAGGTGAAACGGCAGCGATGGGGTTGGGAAGAATTTATACTTTTGGACCTACATTCCGTGCTGAAAATTCAAACACGACTCGTCATTTGGCAGAATTCTGGATGATCGAGCCGGAAGTTGCATTCAACAACCTGGAAGATAACATCGACCTTGCAGAGGACTTCTTAAAATATGTGATCCAGTATGTATTGGATAACTGTAAAGACGATCTTGAGTTCCTGGATAAGCGTTTTGCTGAAGAACAAAAAACTAAACCTGAAAAAGAAAGAGCTAAAGAAGGTCTTATTGAGAAACTTCAGAATGTTGTAGCGAAGCGTTTTATGCGTGTAAGTTATACAGAAGCTATCGAGATCTTATTGAATTCTAAAGAAAATAAAAAAGGTAAATTCCAATTTCCTGTTGAAAAATGGGGAACAGACCTTCAGTCTGAGCACGAAAGATATCTGGTGGAAAAACACTTTGAAAGTCCGGTAGTATTATTTGATTACCCTAAAGAGATCAAAGCGTTTTATATGAAACTTAATGATGATAACAAGACCGTTGCAGCAATGGATGTTCTTTTCCCTGGAATCGGGGAGATCATCGGAGGATCTGAAAGAGAAGCAAGACTTGATGTATTAAAACAAAAAATGGCAGAAATGCACGTGGACGAACATGAGCTTTGGTGGTATTTAGATACCCGAAAATTCGGTTCTGTGCCACATGCAGGATTTGGTTTAGGTTTGGAAAGACTTGTTCTTTTCGTAACGGGAATGACGAACATCCGGGATGTGATTCCTTTCCCTAGAACTCCTAAGAATGCTGAATTCTAACATAAATAAAAAAGCCTTATACAATGTTGTTAAGGCTTTTTTATTTTTTAATAGTTTATTATGTATTTTAAGTAAGCAAAAATCATGCTAAAAACTGTTTTTTATCAAATAAATTTATTAAATTCGTACAATATGTTATGTTAAAACGTAAAGACTAATATGCTTAAACAACACTTACAACTCAAATTAGGACAGAAGCTGGCTCCTCAGCAGATCCAGTTGATGAAGCTTATTCAGCTTCATACATTGGAGTTCGAAGAGGAATTGGAGAGAGAATTGGAGGAAAACCCTGCTTTGGAAATTGTAAAGGAAGATCCTAAAGAGGAAGAATATTCTTCTTTGGAAGAAGCTTATCAGGATGAAGGCACGGATAGTATTGAAACAGATTTTGACGTCAATGAATATCTGTATGACGATGAGCCTACTTATAAAACTGCGTCAAGTAACTATTCTCCGGATGATGAAGAATTTGATAATGAAAGCCTTCTTACGGAAGGACAGTCTCTTTATGATTATTTGACAGAGCAGATACACTTGGTCAATATAAACGAAGAAGATCTGAAAATTGCAGAATATATCATCGGGAATCTGGATACAGACGGATATTTAAGAAGAGAGATCAAGTCTATTGTAGATGATCTTGCCTTTTCGCAAGGGATCTATACTACAAAAGAAAAGGTTGAAGATATACTGGAAAACTATGTCCAAAAGCTTGATCCGCCCGGAGTAGGCGCCAGAAATTTACAGGAATGCTTATTGCTGCAGATCGAGAAAAAAGTGAGTTCTGATAAAGCGGTTTCTTTAGCAGCAAATATTCTGAGATTTCAGTTTGATGCTTTGACTAATAAGCATTACAACAAGATTATTCAGAAGTATGATATAGAAGAAGAAGACCTTAAAGATGCTTTGGAAGAAATATCCAGACTATCTCCTAAAGTTGGAGGTAACTTCGATACACAGACCATTACGATCAATCAGGAGATCATTCCGGATTTTATTATTCAGGTGAAGGACGGGCAGGTAATTCCGCTATTAAACAGCAAAAATGCACCTACGTTAAGGGTGTCTGAAGAATATAAAGATATTTTGACAACGTATTCTCATGATAAAAATTCTGCGGATCATAAGCAGGCCGCTTTATTTATCAAGCAGAAACTGGATGCTGCGAAATGGTATATTGATGCTATTAATCAACGTCAGAATACCTTACTTCAGACGATTACGGCTATCGTTAAGTTTCAGAAAGATTATTTCATTACAGGTGATGAAAAGTCTTTGAAACCCATGATCTTAAAGGATATTGCAGATATTACTGGTTTTGATATTTCCACCATTTCAAGAGTGGTAAAAAGTAAATATGCAGACACTCCGAACGGAATTGTTTACCTTAAAGATCTTTTCTCTGACAGTCTTACGAATGATGACGGAGAAGAAGTGTCAACAAAAGAGATCAAAACTCATCTTCAGGAAGTCATCAGTAAAGAGAATAAAAGAAAACCTCTTACAGACGATGCTTTGGTGGTTATTCTTAAAGAACAGGGATACAATATTGCAAGGAGAACGATTGCCAAATACAGAGAACAGCTTAATATTCCTGTAGCAAGGCTAAGAAAAGAGCTTTAAGGGCTTATATAACAAATAAAAAAAGCATTTCAACAAATTGAAATGCTTTTTTGTTTGTTATCAATTTTCCTGAGATTCTATGTCTTTAAGCTGTTTTAAATTCTTATCCAGTTTTCTCATGATGATCCCGTAAACTAATCTGTAATAGACCCAAACCAAAAGAACGCTTAATCCGGTACTTAAAATAATACCTATTAAAAATCCGGTCAGTACGGAATTGGTAAGCTGAATATTCTGAGTATTTAAAACATAAAATATAAAGGCTGTTAATATAGAAGTAAATGATATTAAAAGGATGATATTGGTCAAAATAAAAGCATTGACCGTTTTCTTGAACTGCATGATGTTTAAAATAAACTTCTTGAGATTTTCCTCAATTTTGATAAGACTGTAATTCTTGTAAAATCTATATACGAAATAAGCGGTAATACAGATGCTTAATATTTTTAATACCAAATAGATATTGTTGAACTTATTTTCCAGATCACTGGTTCTTTGTACTCCCAGTTTTTCCAAAGTTTTAAGGAAGCTGTTGCTCTCATCATTTTGGAGGATATAAAACAGTCCTAAAATGCTGAAAAATAAAAATTCTGCCACACTGATCCAGAAAATGTATTTTACGTAATTACGTGACTTTCTGTTCAACATCTGGAGGATCTCAGTATTGTCGTATTTATGCTGAACAGGTTGTTCCTGCCATGTTTTCTTAAAGCTGTCTAAATCAAAATCAGGCATATTTTTCCATTTGTTCTTTAAGGGTTTTCTTTAATCTGTTCATTTTCACACGAGCATTTACTTCAGTGATCCCGAGGTTTTCTGCAATATCCTTATACGGCAGATCGTCCAGATACATCATCACGATAGCTCTTTCTACATTAGGAAGTGTTTTGATCACGGTATACAGAAGAGAGATCTGTTGCTGTTTTTCATCGTCATCCTCTATGAAATCTCTGTGATTGATGTCCAGTTCGTTCGTAGGAAGGCTTTTGCTTTTTTTTCTGAAAAGAGTGATGGCTGTGTTCAGGGCAACGCGGTACATCCACGTAGAAATTTTTGAATTTCCTTTAAAAGAATCATAACTTCTCCAGAGTTGTAAAACAATTTCCTGGAAAAGATCTTCCTCATCTTCAAGAGAATTGGTATAAAGACGCGAAACCTTTATAATCAGTCCCTGATTATCTTTTATAAGTTGCGCAAATTCTTTTTCTCTGGAAGCCAAAGCTGATATTTATAATAAATTTGCACGAAGATATAATATAATTTGAAAATTTGAAAATTAAGTAATTCGAAAATGAATAAAAGTCTTTTTCCAAAGCTGTATTCAATTTTCCATTTGCGTTAAAAATTTTCAAATTAACACGTTACCAAATTTTCAAATTATCTATCTTTGCAGTCGCGAGAAAATCGGCCTGTTGATCTTTGTTTCGGCAGAGGTAGGAAAGTCCGGACACCATAGAGCAGCAAAGCGGATAACATCCGCCACCCGTGAGGGTAGGACAAGTGCAACAGAAAGCAGGTACAGTTCGGCTGTAGTGAAACCAGGTAAACTCTTTGCGGTGCAATGGTAAGTATATCGGTTCTTTCCAGTAATGGAAATAGGAGTTGCTCGCTCCAAAAACCGAGGGGTAATCAGCTAAAGCTTTGCAGCAATGTAAAGCGCAGATAAATAACAGGCACTTCTTTGGAAGTACAAAATCCGGCTTATAGATTTTCTCGTTTTTTATTAATTATTCGTTTTCCAGTTGCTTTTTAGCATCCTGTAATTCCAGTTTTTCTTTTTCGGAAAGTTGAGGATATTTCAGATCCATTTTTTCAAGAGTGTCAATAATGATCTGTATGGCAGCTACTC
Source organism: Bacteroidota bacterium (assembly GCA_023426625.1). Taxonomy (GTDB): domain Bacteria; phylum Bacteroidota; class Bacteroidia; order Flavobacteriales; family Weeksellaceae; genus Chryseobacterium. The sequence continues at coordinate 3,182 of JAFAAJ010000259.1, read as the reverse complement.
TTGCAAACCATTTGTCATCTGCAGGAAGTACATACCAAGGTGCATAATCTTTTGATGTTTCATTAATGGCTGTTTCATAAGCTTCCATATAACGATCAAATAAAGCCCTTTCCGGAAGATCACCTAAAGAAAATTTCCAGTTTTTTTCCTGTTCATCAATTCTGTCAAGTAATCTCTTTTTCTGCTCCTCTTTAGATACATTTAAGAATATTTTAATAACGGCGGTTCCGTTTTCAGAAAGGTGTTTTTCAAAATTACGGATGCTTTCATACCTGCTTTTCCAAAATTTATCGTCAAAATCATTAACGGATTTCCATGTTTTCTCTTTCAGATTATATTCAGGATGAACTTTACATACCAGTACACTTTCGTAATGTGAACGGTTAAAGATTCCGATCATTCCCTTTTGAGGCAACGCCAGATAATGTCTCCATAAAAAATCGTGGGAGTATTCTTTTGTACTTGGTGTTTTAAAGCTGGTAACATTACATCCCTGCGGATTTACTCCTCCGAAAACATGTTCTATAAGGCTGTCTTTTCCTGCTGCGTCCATTGCCTGAAGAACGACCAAAAGAGACTGACTTCCGTCTGCATATAGTTTTTCCTGCAGTTCATACAGTTTTTCTTTTTCACTCGTCAATAATTCCTCACCTTCTTTTTTCGTGAGTTTCCCTTTATATTCTGTGGATGCTTTTTGGATCGAAAATTTCCCTTTTATAAGGAAATCATCAGAAAAATTAATGTCCATTGATGATATATTTTAAATAAATGTAATAAAAAAAACCGTCTCACAGAGACGGTTCCTTATTTTTTAAAGAGTAAAGCTTACTTTGCGGCAGCTGCTTTTTTAGCAAGTTTAGCTGCTTTCTTTTCTGCTTTTGCAGCAGCTTTCTGCTCAGCAGGAGTTAATGGCTTCGGTTCAGGAGCATTAGCATCTACAGTACCTTTGATGTAGATTACGCTTCTGTTGTTTGCCGGGTCATTAGAAAATACTTCGATCATTTTGTTGAACCCACCGTTGATAGCTGTGTTGTATCCAACTTTGATCTTAGCAGATTTTCCAGGCATGATAGGATCTGTACTGAATTCAGGAGTTGTACATCCACAAGCTGGTTTTACATTGCTAATCACTAATGGCTTATCACCAGTATTGGTTACTGTGAAGAATCTTGTTCCGTCAGAATTTGGTTTGATAGCACCATAATCATAAGTGGTTTTATCAAAAGTGATAGTTTGTGCAGACGCAATAGCAAATGTTCCAAATAGTGCAATTCCTGCAATTAATTTTTTCATATTCTTGAATGTTAATATGTTTGTTAGATAAATTTTGAGAAACAAAGTTAAAAATTATTTTAATTCATACTCAAAATATTTTTCTTTAAGCTATTTTTGCAAATTGTAAGCCAAAGAATTAGAATTTATGCAGATTTCAGAAAAGTACAATCCACAGGAAGCTGAACAAAAATGGTATAACTACTGGTTGGAGAATAACTATTTCCACTCAGAACCTAATGACAAACCACCATATACCGTGGTAATTCCTCCGCCAAACGTTACGGGGATATTACACATGGGACATATGCTGAACAATACCATTCAGGATGTTCTGGTCCGCCGTGCGAGAATGCAGGGCTTCAATGCTTGTTGGGTTCCGGGAACGGATCACGCTTCTATTGCTACGGAAGCAAAAGTTGTTGCTAAGCTGAAGTCTGAAGGAATCAACAAATCAGATATTACCCGAGAAGAATTCTTGAAACATGCTTGGGAATGGACTGACAAGTATGGAGGGACAATTCTTGAGCAATTAAAAAAATTAGGATGTTCATGTGATTGGGACAGAACCCGTTTCACAATGGAGCCAAAGCTTTCCCAGCAGGTTATCAAATCTTTTGTTGATTTATACAATAAAGGATTGATATACCGTGGTTACAGAATGGTAAACTGGGATCCGGAAGCGAAAACCAATATTTCTGATGAAGAAGTGATTTTCAAAGAGCAAAACGGAAAATTATATTTCCTTAAATATAAAATCGAAGGTTCGGAGGAGTTCCTTTCGGTGGCTACTACACGTCCGGAAACTATTTTTGGGGATACCGCTGTGTGTATCAATCCTAATGATGAAAGATATGCTCATCTGAAAGGTAAAAAAGTTATTGTACCTATCGTCAACAGAGTAATTCCGATCATTGAAGATGAATATGTAGATATCGAATTCGGAACCGGGGCATTGAAAATCACCCCTGCACATGATACCAATGATTACGAGATCGGTCAGAAACATAATCTTCCGATGATTGATGCATTGGATGATGATGCTAATCTTAACGAGTATGGATTGCATTATGCAGGTCAGAACAGATTTGAGGTTAGAAAGCAGATCGCTAAAGAATTAGAAGAAAAAGATCTTTTGTTGAAAGCAGAAGATTACGTAAATAAAGTAGGAACTTCCGAAAGAACAGGTGCGGTAATCGAGCCTAAAATTTCTGTACAATGGTTCATGAAAATGTCCGAAATTGCTAAGCCTGCTTTGGATGTAGTAATGAACGATGAGGTGAAATTTTATCCTGAAAAGTTCAAAAATACATACAAACACTGGATGGAAAACATCCGCGACTGGAATATTTCCCGTCAGCTTTGGTGGGGACAGCAGATTCCTGCGTATTATTATGGTGATGGCGAAAATGATTTCGTTGTCGCAGAAAACATCGAAGAAGCTTTAGTTCTAGCAAAACAAAAAACGAACAACGATCAGTTAACAACTGAAGACCTGAAACAAGACGAAGACGCTCTTGATACCTGGTTTTCATCCTGGTTATGGCCGATGTCGGTTTTTGATGGAATGTTGGACCCAGAAAATAAAGACATCAATTATTATTACCCGACATCAGACTTGGTAACAGGTCCGGATATTATTTTCTTCTGGGTTGCCAGAATGATCATGGCAGGATTGGAATACAGAAAAGAAGTTCCGTTCAAAAATGTTTATTTCACAGGTATTGTAAGAGATAAGCAGAGAAGAAAGATGTCAAAATCTTTAGGATATTCACCGGATCCGTTGGAATTGATGGATAAATATGGAGCAGATGGAGTTCGTGTAGGAATTTTATTGAGTTCTGCAGCAGGAAATGACCTTCTTTTTGATGAAGATTTGATGCTTCAGGGAAGAAACTTCATGACGAAGA
>JAFAAJ010000257.1 GCA_023426625.1 Bacteroidota bacterium | reverse complement strand
CCCGGAATCTGTGTAATAAAATAAATTCCCACTCCTTTTGAGCGGATAAGCTTCACCATCGTCTCAATCTGCGAAAGCAATGCTTTAGAAGATTCATCAAAAATCAGGTGGGCTTCATCTATAAATAAAACCAGTTTTGGTTTACCACTATCCCCTTCTTCCGGAAAGGTCATGTAAATTTCAGCAAATAGAGAAAGCATGAAAGTAGAGAAAAGCTGCGGCTTATTCTGAATATCCGCAACCCTTAAAATATTCACCATCCCTTTTCCATCCCTTGTCCGCAAAAGATCCTGTACATCAAAGCTTAACTCTCCAAAGAAACCGGTTGCCCCCTGTTGTTCCAGGGCAACAATTGACCTTAAAATAGCACCCAGTGACGAAGAAGCTATAGAACCGTAATTTTCAGCCAGCTCCGCTTTTCCCTGTGGATTATCCGTTACGTATTGCAGGACTTTTTTCAGATCATTCAAATCGATCAGAGGCAGACCTTTATCATCACAATATTTAAAAACGATAGACATAATACTTTGCTGAGTATCGTTCAGTTCTAAGATCTTACTAAGCAGAACCGGTCCGAACTCCGTGACTGTAGCCCTAAGTTTCACTCCCTTTTCTCCGGAAATACTCATCAGCTCTACCGGAAAAGACTGCGGATTATAAGGAAGCTGCGTTTTGGCATACCTTTCTTCTATGATCGCGTTTTTACTCCCAGGTTCTGCAATTCCAGAAAAATCACCTTTTATATCTAAAACCAATGACGGAACTCCTGCATGAGAAAGCTGTTCTGCAAAAACCTGCAACGTTTTGGTTTTCCCGGTTCCCGTAGCTCCGGCAATAAGGCCGTGACGATTGATTGTTTTCAGAGGAATTGTTACGTTAACTTCCGGAACTACTTCTCCGTCAAGCATTCCTTTTCCTAATATAATATGCTCTCCTTTCGGTGTATATCTCGCGTTAAGCTCTTCAATGAATTGTGTTCTATCTCCCATTTGACTTTTTTTACTTCATAAATATAAAAGTTTTTGCAACAAATTCAGACATTAAAGCAAGATTCTTATGAAGATATAAGATGTTCATTTAAGACCTTCCATAACAAAACATGACAAAAAACATTTTCCCTACCCACAGTTACACCAATACTTGTATTTATTTGACAGTAAACGATTTACCACGAATGTTTTTGTTACCATTGAAATAAACTATCGCCCAGATTTAACAATTCATTTACATTTCATTTAATACTTCGTATATTTATCTAAAATTTTAAAACAGAGCCAATGAAAGTTGAACAAATATATACAGGATGCCTGGCTCAGGGTGCCTATTATATTGTATCAGAAAATGAAGCTGCAATTATAGATCCGTTAAGAGAGGTAAAACCTTATCTGGATCGTCTGGAAAAAGACAATGTAACTTTAAAATATATTTTTGAGACTCATTTTCACGCAGATTTTGTCTCGGGACATTTGGATTTAAGCAAAAAAACAGGAGCGCCTATTGTCTACGGACCTACAGCACAGCCTGAATTTGAAGCTATTATAGCAAAAGACAACCAGATCTTTGAGATCGGAAAGATAAAAATAAAAGTACTGCACACCCCTGGTCATACCATGGAAAGTTCTTCATTTCTTTTGATTGATGAGAACGGTACCGAAACCGCAATCTTTACTGGGGACACATTATTTTTAGGTGATGTAGGAAGACCGGATCTGGCTCAGAAGGCAACCAATCTTTCTCAGGAGGATCTTGCAGGAATTCTGTATGACAGCCTTCAAAGCAAGATCATGCCTTTAGATGACAGCATTACTGTTTATCCTGCTCATGGAGCGGGTTCCGCATGTGGGAAAAATATGCAGAAAGAAACGGTAGATACATTGGGAAACCAAAAGAGAACTAATTATGCTTTAAACCAACCTGATAAAGAATCTTTTATCAGAGAGGTTTTGGATGGATTAACCGCTCCTCCAAAATATTTCGGAATGAACGTTGCCATGAATAAAGGCGGATACGAAAGCCTGGATGTGGTAATGAATAAAGGCTTAAGCCCTGTTTCTGTAGATGATTTTGAAACTTTCGCGGAAGAAACCGGAGCTCTGATCTTAGATACAAGAAGTCCTGCGGAATTCCATAAAGGATTTGTTCCAAACTCTGTAAACATCGGACTAAAAGGAGATTTTGCACCTTGGGTAGGAACACTGATCGTAGATGTGAAACATCCTATTTTACTGGTTTCAGATGAAGGAACGGAGGAAGAAGTGATCACAAGATTAAGCAGAGTGGGCTTTGATAATGTTTTAGGATATTTAAAAGGAAGTTTTGCTGCCTGGAAAAATTCAGATAATGAAACAGATGAAATCAAAAGGATCACTCCTGATGAATTTGCGGAGCAGTTCAATGAAAACTCCAAAGTTATTGATGTAAGAAAACTTACGGAATACTCTGCAGAACATATTGATAATGCCTACAATAAACCATTGGACACCATCAGCGACTGGGTAAGTTCTATTGATGATTCTGAACATTTCTTTTTACATTGTGCAGGAGGATACAGAAGTATGATCGCCGCAAGTATCCTGAACTCACACGGGATCAGAAATTTCACAGAAATAGAGGGAGGATTCAACGGAATTAAGAAAACTGAAAAATTCCCGACCTCGGATTTTATTTGTCAGTCGAAAACTCTTTAATCATGAAAACTAAAATCTTTGGATTTTTCCTTGCTTCAGTTTTTGCATTGACCTCATGTAAAACCGTGGGAACGACAAAAACACCTGAAGTCAACATAAAAGAAGTGGTTAAAAGCTCCGATGTTACTTTAGTAGATGTAAGGGTTCCTGAACAATACGCGGAAGGCACTGCAAAAAATGCCATTAACATCCCTTTAGCAGAAATCGAAAACTCCGCTGAAGCTCTTAAGGGCAAAAAAGTAGTGGTTTTTTGTAATAAAGGAATGCAGGCAGATCAGGCAATAGAAATCTTGAAGAAAAAAGGAGTGGAAGTTTATGACGGCACCACCTGGAAAAATGTAAAAGCAATTCAGGAAGAGAAATAATATTTAACTGAACCATTTATCATCAATATTATGTCACAAAAATTTCAAGAAATCATCAATTCCGAAAGACCGGTTTTAATAGACTTTTTTGCCACCTGGTGTCAACCGTGCAAGGTTCAGTCTTCGGTGTTGAATACCGTTAAAGAAAATGTAGGCGAAGGTGCAAGAATCATTAAAGTAGATGTAGACCAATATCCTGCTATAGCTTCACAATACAGCGTTCGAGGAGTTCCTACATTAGCCATCTTCAAACAGGGAGAACTTCTCTGGAAGGAAAGCGGCGTGCATGATGTAAATACCTTGACCCAATTATTAAAACAATATATGTAAACTGTGAGATTCTCACAGTTTTTTTTTATTTCAAGTCCGTAACAACTACAACATTATTGAAAACTGATCACGGTCATTCAGGAAGCGGAAATGATCTCTGAAATCTTTCAACTCTTCTATATTCAGTTCAGCAGAAACAATATTGCCTTTTTTCTGTGAAATTTCTGTTCCGTCCGCAAAAAAACAATGTGAACTTTCCTGATACATCAGATTATTCCCATCTGTTCCGATTCTGTTCAGTCCAAAAACGAAAGATAAGTTTTCAATTGCTCTTGCTTTTAAAAGATGTTCCCAGGCTCCTACTCTTTTTTCAGGCCAATTGGCAACATACAAAATTGCGTCATAATCATCATTATTCCTCGCAAAAACCGGAAAACGAAGATCATAACACACTTGCAACAAAAACCTGATATTCTTATACTGTACGATCACTCTTTCTTCCCCGGGAGTGTACACTTTATCTTCTCCAGAGAAGGAGAACAGATGTCTTTTATCGTAAAATACAGTTTCCGCACCCGGCTGCACAAAATACATCCTGTTATAGAATTTTCCGTTCTCTTCCACCGGAGCACTTCCGCAGAACGCCGTATTTTTTTCTTTTGACACTTTTTTTAAAAATTCCAGAGACTCCTGATTTCTGTCTGAAACTTCTGAAGCATCCATACAGAAACCGGTTGAGAACATTTCCGGCAACAGAAAAAGATCTGCTTCCTGATTTTCAAGGGACTGTTCTATAAGTTGAAAGTTTTCCGTTTTATTTTTCCAGACAATATCTAAATTTAATCCTGTAATTTTCATAAATTCTATTCAAAAACTTCCATAAAAATACATTTTTTAATTGATTCGGTTTCATTTTTGCTTTTCTGTATCTTTGAATAAATACATTAAAAATTAGAGTTTATGAAGAAATTAGTTTTTGCTTTCATGATGATCTTTTTAGGAACGGCGGCCAATGCTCAGGCATGGACAGGAAAAGGAGATCAGAAAATTCAGCTGGGACTTAACGCATGGGGTTACGGAACGGGAGTTACGGGAACTTACGATTATGGTTTGAACAAACTTTTATCGATAGGAGCCGGACTTAATGCTTATTTTGATGGCTATAAGGATAATGACAAAGACAACAGGGTTTTTGTGTTCGGAAGACTGAATTTCCATTTACAGGAAGCTCTGGAGTTACCGGAAAAGTGGGATATTTATCCGGGTGTTGATCTGGGTGTTCTTGGAAAAGACTTCGGAATCGGAGCTCACATCGGAGCACGTTACTTTTTCAATGACAAAGTTGGTGTATTTGCTGAAGTAGGAAATAACGGCAGCATCGGAGTTTCGTTCAATTTATAAGAATAATACCAATTATATGACAAAGCTTCTCGTTTTCGGGGAGCTTTTTTATTTGGCATAGTTTTGATAATTGTTACCTTTGCAAATCAAAATCTAAATTTTATTAATGGAATTAGCAATCAAGATCATTCAATTCATATTAAGTATCTCAATCTTAGTCCTTCTTCACGAACTTGGACACTTCTTACCAGCCAAATGGTTTAAAACAAGAGCAGAAAAATTCTTCCTGTTTTTTGATCCGTGGTTTTCTTTATTCTCTATGAAGAAGATCAATGGAAAATGGCAGTATAAGTTTTTCTCGAAAAATCTTCCGGATACCGAAGTCATTGACGTAAACGGACAGAAGAAGGAAGTAGCGATCGACATTTCCAGGTTACCGGACAGCGACTGGAGAAAGCATCCTGAACAAACCAAATACGGTATCGGATGGCTTCCTTTTGGTGGTTACGTGAAGATTGCCGGAATGGTGGATGAGAGCATGGATACCGAACAATTAAAGAAACCTGCACAACCTTGGGAATTCAGATCGAAACCGGCTTGGCAGAGACTGATCATCATGTTGGGTGGCGTAACTGTTAATTTCTTTTTAGCCTGGCTGATTTACGGATGTCTTTCTTATTTCAACGGAGAAACATTTTTTGACACTACAAAAATCAAGGCTCCGTTGCACTATACAAGTACCGCAAAAGCAATGGGCTTCCAGGATGGAGACAAGATCTTAAAAGTAGACGGAAAGGTTCAGAAAAGTTTAGAAAAATTATCTTTAGACGTTCTTTTAAGCGATCAGATTACGGTATTACGAAACGGACAGGAAGTTACGTTTGATACTAATGACGACGGAAAAGCCATGGCTTTTAATGATGATAATCCTAAAGCTTTCCTTACTCCAAGATATGCTGCTGTAGTTGATACTATCATCAATCCTAAAACTGCTGAAGCAGGATTAAAAGTAGGAGATCAGGTAGTTTCCGTGAACGGAAAAAAGATTGATTATTATGATGAATTCCAGAATGCCGTTGTTAATAACCCTGGAAAAACCATTAATGTTGAAGTATTGAGAAGCGGAACCGTACAACCGCTAAGCCTTCCTGTTTCAGAAGACGGAACACTGGGAATCGCTTCATATAAACAGTTGGAGAAATATGCAATAACTGAGCACTTCACATTTGCAGAATCCATCGGAAGAGGATTTACAAGAAGTATTGAAAGTTTGACCTATCAGGTAAAACAATTCAAATTGATATTCAATAAAAAAGTTCAGGGATATAAAAAAGTGGGCGGTCCGCTTGCGATTATAAAAAACATGCCTGTAAACAAAGCCAGTGACGGAACAGCATCTATTAACTGGACCGCTTTTTGGAGTTTCACTGCGATGTTCTCGGTTTGGCTGGCATTTTTAAACCTAATTCCTATTCCGGGACTGGATGGTGGACACGTATTATTCACATTATGGGAAATGATTTCCGGAAAACCGGTTCCACAGAAAGTATTGGAAAACGCACAGATGATCGGAGTTATCTTCCTGTTAGGCTTAATGTTACTGATTTTTGGAAATGACATCGTAAAATCTCTTACCGGGAATTTGTAATTTTTTTGAAAATTTTTGTCGAAAAAATTTGCCCGGAATAAATATTCGTCCTATATTTGCACCACTTAAAACAAAGGACATTCCTCCTTAGCTCAGTTGGTTAGAGCATCTGACTGTTAATCAGAGGGTCGCTGGTTCGAGCCCAGCAGGAGGAGCCATACTGACAAGTCGCCAATTTGGCGACTTTTTTCGTTTGTAACTGTTTGATAAACAAAACTATATCCGCTTACAAACGGGTTCGAGAAGTCCAAAATAAAATTATGGGATTTTTGGGGTAATTCTCGAACCGCCATTCTAAATGGCAAATAATCAAATAGTTATAAAAAACGTAATTTTGTTACAAAGTTTTTCTAATTTCTTCGTATTCTAAAGAAGTTGATCTAAATTCCTTAAGTAATATAGCTTTATTGATCCCTACTAATTTGTTGTCGGTAATAATTAAAGATTTTCTGTGTTCTCTGAGTATTTTTATTGCTGTATTTCTTGAAATGCCAATGTTTTGCAATGCTATGACTAGTGGGTTTTGAGTACCATATTCTAAAAGTGTTGCCCAGCTTTCTCCTGCCTTTTCCTCTCCAACTATATTAAGTAAGATTTGATAATAATGATTAAAGTATTTTTCCAATAAGAAACGTAATACATATTCAATATCATCTATAATATTTTCAATTAAGATATTTACATGTTTTCTGTTCGACTTATTAAAAAACTCATATTCATTATATCCAATTGCTATTTGATAGCCATTAGAATGATTCCAATCTATCGATTGACTAATAATTTGGCTCAAAGAAAAACCATTAATCCACTGATTTATTAAAACAGCATAATATTTTAGGCTATTAGTATTAGCTAATTTTTTCTCCGTTTTATCCCAAGAATACATTGCATGAAATTGTAAAAGAACTTTTAGACAACTTTCATAATTGATATTGTTTCCAGCAGGTAAAATACTCTTCCTTGATTTTAGAACAGTTTTGTAAACTTTTTCTTGAATATCAAAATCAATAGTTTGTTTAAATTTTAATATTGAATGAGGAAGTTTATAATTTTGAACTTTGCTTTTAGCTAAATCAATGACTTTTTGTTTATTTTTTTCAATTAGCTTATCAATTAGCGGACTTTTATAATTGGAATTTGTTTCTAAAGTGTCTACTTTTATGATATTGGCGATGTATCTAAGTATTTCTTTCTCTGTTTCTGTTCCGGAGATATCTTCATTCTTTAAGACTTTCTCAATTCTTTGAAGGTTCTTATCAACTTTAGTCAAGACAGTAGGTTTTAAGGTAATTTCTTTTTTTATTAGAATCTCTTTATCTTCCCATTTAAAGTCATCATATTGAACACAAAAAATATTTCCTTCAAGCTCTCTTGTCAATCTACCAGCTCGCCCTGAAAGATTCCAAAAATCAATCTGTGAAAGGGTTGTTTTGAATCCACTTCTATTATCGATAATGAATATGTTTTGTGTAGGCATATTAACTCCTTCTAATAAGGTTGAGGTACAGAAAACATATCGTATCTCTTCTTTTTGATAAAGGTCTTCAATTAAGTTCCTGATTAACTGCGGCAGTCTTCCATAATGATATGCAATACCTTTTTCAAGAAAATCAACCAAATAGTAATCAGGATGAATGTATTCTTTTATATTTCGTATGGCTTGTTGTATTAACTTATTATCAGCATCTTTTTTCTGAAGTTGTTTTGAAAGCTCAATTGCTTTACTAATAGTATTTCTTTTCGAATAACAATAAATTAGATTGTTTTTATTTTCCCCGATAAATTGTATAAATTTTATTAGGCTATAATTATCTTTTGAATCTAATATTCTTTCAAGTTTTAAAGGTGTATTATCAGAATATGTTTCTACTTCGTAATTTTCTAAATTTACAAAATAGATATTTTGAGCCACGGGCGACTCATTTGTTTTAAAGGAATTCTGAATATTTCGATTGAAAAGTTTCAAAAATACTTCAGGGTTTGAAACATTCGGGGACGAAAAATAAAGTTTAATATTTCCATATTTTTTCTGAACTTTTTCTATGGCAGAATATGTCGTAACACTTCTTGAGTCTTTTTCATTAGCCAGTTTATGCGCTTCATCAAGGAACAAAAATCCAATAGGAGGGTTATTTTCTTGTGATAAATAACTCAGAAGCCTTTCTGGTGTTAAAACGAAAATATAATTGAATTTTTCTTCAGTTATGATGTCTGAGACATTAGAGTTTATAAAAATTTTATATTTATAAATTTCGAGTTGTTCCTCTAATTCACTTTTTAGATCAGAAAAGAATTGATTTATAAGTGCTCTTGTGGGAACAATAATCACAATGTTTTCAGGAGGGCTATTTTTTATTACTTTTTTTATAAAGGATTTTATAATAAATGATTTCCCCATAGACGTTGGTCCCGAAAAGCTGAATTCGACACTATTCGAAAGTTTATTGAATAGTTTAAATTGGGTATCTGTAAAAATCATCCCATTTCCATCAGGAGCCTCTTGTATAAGTTTTTTAGTTTCAGCTTCTATATCTCTAAGAAGAGGAAGCGTTGCGAAATTTTCATTTTTGGTTTCCAAATAATTAATGGCAGGAAAATTTCCTAATTTGCTAAATATCGCTTTAGAAACTGTCCTATAAATTTCATTATTTTTGAAATCGTGATTCAAAGCTGAAACGATTTGATAAGATTTGTTTCTTGCAGTTGAGTCGTTAGAGTTTGATAAAATATCAGCGAAACGAAGTAAATCTTTTAATTCTTTTGGGGTTAATTTGGATTTTAATTCTGTTTTTTTTCGGAAAATATTTTCAGCAGTTATTAATAAACATTTATTGAAAAGCTTATTAAAATAATCATCTTGAAATATATCTTCAACTAATTTTTCAATAAGCTTCATTACTCAACTATTTTTTCTATTATATGTTTTCTTTTATTTTTTAGATCTGAAAAAGGAATTACATATACATAAAATTGGTAACCGGAATATCCTTTTTTCTTAAGTTGAAAGTTTAATGATTTTTTAGCTTCTAAAACTTCATTTTTAATTTTTTCCCTAACACTTTTTCTAAAATCACTATTGCTCATTTTTATTTCATCATCACTGATTTCAATATCAAATCCTAGAAAAATGCCAAAGGAATAATCTAAATATGTTTCATCTTCTTTTGCACTGGGAATAATAATCTTTTTAAGCGTATTGTAACTATCATCATCATAAGCCTCTTTTACAAGCTCGCTATTAATTAAATCAATTTCGAATTCAAGTTTTGAATTAGATTTTAATAATTTATCTATTGAACCGAACGCTTCGTAAATTCCCTTACTGATATCAGAATTTAATTTTGATTCTCCTAAAATCAATTGGTAATCAGAATCATTTAATTTCAATAAATGAACACCATCTGCACCCTTTACATAATCATTGGAATTAGTTTTTAATTCTAATTTGGTAAGAATTTTTGGAGCATTAAGATGGGACTCAAGAAGACAATATAATAAAATCTCTCCTAATTCTCCATCATTATCAGAATGGTCTTTCAGTTTAGACTTTGCTTTTTTTACTAAATCATTAAGTTTATCATCTTTTTTTAATTGAGCAATTTGCTTTCTTGATAGAGCAAAGTAATAAAGTTTATTTCCCAATTCATTTATTAATTCGTCATAAGAAAACGCATTGTTTTTTACTTTGAGAGTAAATAGGTTTAAATGGTTATTGTTTTCCAATGCCTCATCACAAAGGTCGTTGTAAAATAGGTCTAAGAAATCTTTTTTAATATTATTCTCAATCATTTTTAGACTATTTCTTGGTAGTGAAAAATTTATAGCTATGACCAAGAAATTGTAATCCTATAGGAAGTCTTGTTTCCAAACACCAATAAAAATTATGTTTTCTGTCGCCTTTATAGTTTTGAAAATTTGAAGAGTCTATCAAAAATATATTTAGAGTATTACCCAATAACCCTATTTTAGCAAATTTTTGGTTTTCTTTTCTTATTATTTCAGAGTTTATAAATTTCATTATTGGTGTTTTTAATAATTTATTATATGAAAATACGTATATATTTAATGTATTTTATAAAGATACAAAGTTTTATTTGTAAAGTACTTACGGATTTCACTCTTTATAATTTTGATATTTGCCTATAAATTTAAAAATATTTATAAAAAAATATTTACGGATTTCCGTACTGGTGTTAAATTTAGAAGCTTCTTCTATATCAGAATGTCACAAGCCCAAAACTGCAAGATCATAAAGCCATTTTCTTTACGTTTGCTAATCACAATATAACTTCATAAGCAAAATATCTGCGTGTAACTCATGGCACATCTTGTCTTGGCATCAATTCAATACGAAGTTTTTGTATACAGTAAGATCAGGATTATAGGGAAAAACAGAATAATTTTACACTTGTGTCGTAGGTAAATCCGTTTGCTCCTAAAGAAAGCAAAGTCCTTGCTATCGTTTCCAAGAAAGTCGAAATTCTGGTTTTCCCAAATCTCGAGCATCAGGAACTGATTGATAGAATTGCACATTTGGAAACGGCAATCATTTGGAAAGTAGAACATTTCGAGCAGAAAGCGAAGGAACTGGAACAAAAATCAAGTAAGGAACTTTATGATAGAAAACTGTTTGAAAAAGCGTTGTAAGAAATGATTAAAAACCACAACCGTTACGAATGTATCACTTGGTGATTGGTTGCGTACTATCTTAATGCTTTGTGTAAGAAGGATTAAAAAGCAACTCCGATTGGTATTTCCATCGGAGTTTTTGAATATTTAAATGGTAAGGATAATATTAGTACATTGTTTATATTTGTTAATTAACATAGCCAAAAAACACAGTGCAAGATATAAACAGCGAAACGGAATTTGAAAACCATATCAGAAAAATAATTTCCGAACAAATCATAACGGATAACTCGGATTTCCATATTCTAAAGAATAAGAAAGCTGTTGATATGATAATTTGTAAGGAGGATAATGATTTTCCAAGTTTATATTTTATTGAAATTAAATATCATAAAAACAATCATGGAAGACTTGGAATCGGTCAGGGCAAAGGAAAAGGCTTTCAGCCTGAAATACTCTCAAAACGTCCTTCATATTTTGAAAATAACCTAAGATGGATAATAGGGTCTGAGAATAGCGAAAATTATTTTTTCCTGAATAACACTGAGCTTTTGACTTTTATTAAAGACGGTATTATTGAACAGAAGTATAATAATATTCAAAAAAGAATTTTTAAAACTGCCGTTGCTCACAGAAAAGAAGAACTTATTGAAAAAATTAAACTTTGGTTGAAAATCAAATAAAGATATGGCAAGGAAAAAACAAAGAGTTGCTCAACACGTCATGGAAGATATGTCCTATGAAATCATAAAAGGACTCTTACCCCAAGAACACGTTGTTCGGGAATTCAATCGCCCTGATTACGGGATCGATATAGTGATTGAGCTTTTCGATAAAATTGATGACAGTACTTCCGAGACTTTAGGAGAGTTTATTTATGCTCAAGTAAAATCTGTAAAAAGTTTAGAGGTTAAAAAAGAGATTGTCTATCCTGTCGGAAATGTCGCAAAAGGTGCTTGGATTGAAAATAAATCTGAATATGCAGAAATTGATGTTGTCAAATACTCATTTGATACCGATTCAATTTATACCATTTCAACACTCGGAGCAAGTGTATCGGTACTTTTAATTTTAGTCGACATCGAAAATAAAGATGCTTATTTCGTATGTTTAAATGACTACATAGATAAAATTATATTACCCAAAAATCGTGAATATGTCGGTCAGGAAACATATACCATAAAAATTCCTGTTCTGAACAATTTAAAAAATGAAAAGATAGGTAATAATGCTTTAAAGTTCTATGGTAAAAGAGCCAAACTATTGGCGTCCTTTTCAAAATTTTTTTATCAAAAAAACGAAATAGATCATTTATTGAAAATAAAAGACTTTCCGGTAATAACATATAGAGAAGAAGTTGAAAAAGACAGGCAAATCACAACTGAAGATATTGTATCTCAGGTATTATTTTTTATTGAACAAATTGAAGAATTAGATATTTGGGATCACAAAGAATGGTCGGTATTACCGTTTTCTAAGGACGAAATTATTGAATTAAAAAATTATTTAATAAATAAAGATAATTTTGTCTGGGAAGTTGCCAGACAAAAAATAATTATCTGTTGGCATAGACTTACCAATTTGGCTTCGATGTATGAAGAAATATGCAGAGAGTGGTTTCTCCCAAAAATGATCAGCCTTTTAACTTCTTACCCTCGCGAACCTGAGATAATAAAGTCCGAATAAAAACCATTCAATACGGCATTTTAATAAGTAAGCTAACAATTCAATATTTCCGGAATATTTTTTATAGTTATTTTTTAGACATTTTTCATAACTTGGCTATATGAAGTACTACAAATCAATAATCTTTTCAAAAACTAAATTTGAAGGATATTTTAAATATAAAGATGAATTTCAAATTTATCCGTTAAAAAGCGAATATCTGGATCGTGTAAAAAAATATAAGCATTATCCGATAGTTATTGAATTTAAAATAGAAGATTCTGAATGGGTATCACCTAAAAAAGATTTTTCTTTTGTTGGAGATATTTTTAACAAAGAGGAATATGAACTTTTAGCTACTGCAATGACTAAACTAGACCGTATAATTGATTTGATTAATTTGTTTAGTACAAATTTGTTCTTTCGATATAAAAACAATGATGGCTTTTGGACAATTCGTGCTACTTCTGACAAAACAGAAGATGATATAAGAAGCATCGAGCATTCAGACTTTCTTTATAAATTATTTTTTCTGAAAGATTTTAAAAATCAATGTATTATTGATGATTTCAATAATGAGATTATTAAAGAATTTAATGAAGTTCCACCAGTTGATTATAATGAATACTTTTCTAATGATCCCAATTATGACTATAATGTATTGGACACAATCAAATTTCCCCATATCATTAATTATGGTTTAGATGGTTATTTTGATTTAAATGCAGAGGAAAAAAAGATTATAGATACAAGTATAAAATATTCGAATATTTGTATGAAAAACCTTGAATCGGAAACCACTATTGGAGTTCTCTCTGATTTTACTTCGATTGAAACTCTAATGAATTTCTACTATTAAGACTTTAAACCAGAAAACTGTAAAGAATGTGGGCAATCAAGATATTCAATTGCAAAAAGATATACTGATTTTCTTTTATACTTTGTAGGAGAAAGTGATGACCTGAAAAAGGAATACAAAAAATTATATACATTTCGATCAAAAATTGTTCATACAGGATTTTCATTTGCAACTGAAAATTTATGGCATGATATGGAGGAAGAAAAAGCTGACGATGAGACAATTAAAAAATTACAAATAATGATGGTTAATAAAAAACTTATAATTAATTATTTATCTCTTACAAAATTAGGAAAAAAAGAAAAACATCATATAGCTTCTACAAATTCTTAAAGTTATTTTATGAAAGTTGTAATTGACTCAAATATTATCATTTCAGATTTTTGGTTGGAATCAATTCCATCCAAAATGTTACTTGAAAACTCAAAAAGTGGTCAAATTGATTTATATATTCCGAAGGTGGTTCTTGATGAAGTCTGTAATAAATTTAACGAAAGAATAAGAGCACATTCTTCTAACATTTCAAAAGAAGTCAGGTCATTTGAAAAATTATCTAAGCAAATAACTTCCATTCTTATTACAAAAGAAACGGAAGATAAAATATTCGAGGATTATAAAGCTTATCTGAACAAAACAATAACCGAAAATAATATTAAGATTTTAGAATACCCAAACACATCTCACGAGTATTTGGCAAAAAAAGCGATGCAAAAGAAAAAACCTTTTAACGAAAATGAAAAAGGTTATCGGGACAATCTTATTTGGGAAAATATTAAA
Organism: Bacteroidota bacterium; assembly: GCA_023426625.1. Lineage (GTDB taxonomy): Bacteria > Bacteroidota > Bacteroidia > Flavobacteriales > Weeksellaceae > Chryseobacterium. The sequence goes on along the minus strand of JAFAAJ010000257.1, from coordinate 23,833 downwards.
GGCCTTATTTCTAATGAAGATATTGAAATCCCCGCAACTCCAGAATTAATATTTATAACAAAAAATCATAAAGATTTCACAGAAAATAATAATATCCATAGTGATCTAATTGAAGATTTAGAAAATCAATCTTTAAATTCTGAATCTGTTGAAATTATTGAAACTCTATCTGAGTTTAAAGACAAGTTCTTGAATTACTATTTCATTCATTCAGAAGCATTTAAAAATAAGTTGGTCAAAAATGAGTTTTGGGATTTTACGATTACTCCTGCTGTTCTTGAATTCCTAAAAGAAAAATTTGAAGGAAGCTATATTGATAATTATTATTCATTTGCTCCATTGTCAAATGATGATCCAACTGTAAGCTATGTAAATGAAGAATTTGAATTATCAAAATTAGAGGTTAAAAAGATTAATTCTCAAGAATATTTGGTTGACCTGACCATGAATATAGATGTTGATATAGAATATTATGTTGATAAAAGTGATTATTGGAGTACCAATGAAACAACTTTCAGTATTATTGATTTAGATTGGAATGATCATGTTATTGCTGTTTCTGATACAGTAAATATAGCCTTTGAAGTTTCATTATTGATTGATAATGAATTAAATATTGAAACTATTGAATTGCTTAAAATAAATGATGATTACGAATAAATATCTCAATGAAGAAAGAATATGAAACAAACAATACTAAATCAAAGAATTGAAAAATTCAATCAAATAAATGAATCAATAAACCGAAAGGTTTATGGTTCTGATGAATTTTTAAAATTAAGTTTGATTTTAGTTGAATTTAGATATAATTATATTGCTCCACAATTCTTTTTAGAAAAACTCATTAAAACTGAAGAAGAATATTTTGAGACCAAAATGGCAGATATGATGTCAAAGGGAACGATTGACCAAAATAGTATGTTCAATTCTGTCTTAGATTTAAAACTTGAAGTGAATAATTTATTAATAAACATTAAAATGTCTTTGGATAGAATTGTAAAAATACTTTCAATATTTTACAAAGGATTTGCTTCCAGTTCAACATTTGGACATATTAATGAGGATGGAAAAGCTAAAGGCTTTATGAGTTATGTCGCAAAGCATCAATCTGAAGATAAATTACTAAATTTTATTTTTGAAAATTATCATCAATGGATAAAATTGGCAGTACTTCCAAGAAATCAGATAATGCACTACGAAAATTTAATTGTCGAATTTCCAATGAATTTGGAGAATGATGAAATATCAATCTCTTATCGAACGGCCGATAATTTCAAATTCAATATCAAAGATCTAAAACACTATACTGAAAATTGGTACACCCTTATAGATGAAATTTTTAAAATATTAGAAAAAAACTATGGTATAGAATAGGGAATGTGAAATGAAAATTTAAAAAATGGAAATTGATTTATTTCATTCTATTCCACATTTCGCCAATACATTGTAACATCAAATCATGTTAAAAAAACACACTGAATATTATCCCAATCAGCTTGCAATTGGAAATAAATTTGAAAAGCATCTTAAAGATATTAAAAGGTTTAAAGAGTTTTGCAGGGGAAAAGAAGTGCCTTATTATCAAGATGAGGGTAATTGGGGAACAAAATTGGATATTGGAGATGTCTCCGAGAAAGAAGGTGTAAAACGAGCCTATCTATTGCAGGAATTTTATATTTGGAAAGAATGGAAAGACAAAGGACGAAACATTTTTCATTTTTCTCAAAATATAACCGAACTATTAAAACAAACTGAGGTTCTTGATATTGATATCTCCCTTATTAAATTGCCCTATTCAAATTTTTATATTGATTTATCATCTGCAAAAATTCCTTTTGAAGAAAATAGTTCTGAAATAATTGAGGGAGCATTTATCCGAGATGATTATCACGATGGAGATGATTATGAAAGAGCAATAAATATTGATTTTGTCAGTAAAGAATACATCGAAAAATATTGGAACGTTAACAAGGACTTATGTTGGGATACTGAACGAGGATTCCATTCAATTTTGCTTTTTCTTGATAGGAAAGACAATCTAAGAACTGTTCAAGATGCGATAAATTTTGATAAGAGCGGGTTTATAGGCAGTCCAATTTTCGATGACAGAGATGAAATTACTAAAGATGGCTTATATAGTATTCACAAACAATTTGTAGATAGAACAATTAATTTTATCATTAATTGCCTTCTTTATTTGACAACTAAAGAAGTTGATATTGATGAAAAGTATCCCGTTGATTTACCCATTCATTTAAAAACTAAATTAGAAAAAGCAAATACAAAACGAAAAAAAGAAGTTGCACATTCTGAAATCTCACAGAATGGATTTACTAAAATTAAATATGTTGGATATAAATTAAAAACTAATAAATCTATTAACAGTTCTGGGGGAGAAGTTGCTCCTCATTGGCGAAGAGGACATTGGAGAAATCAAAAATTTGGAGAAAATTTAAGTGATGTAAAACTAATTTGGATAATGCCTACAATTGTTAATAAAGATAAGGGAGAACCTCAAAAAGGACATATTTATGACTTTAAATAAAATACTTTTTATACTTAATGCTACAAATAATAAAAGACATTTTCCTTCTTCCAGTGCATTTATTTCTTTTTGTGATCAAACGGATAGCATACAGAATCAATAAAGAGGAATTTGAATTAAAAAAGAAAATGCTAGATTCATCTTATAAGACTAATAGGCAGATCAGAGCCCAATTGGATGCCGTCACCCAGCAAAATGAAAATTATAAAAAAAATAAAAATAAAATCATAGACCTTCTCGAACGGGATAATTTTTACACAAGGGAGATATTCAGTCGTAATGATGAAATTCTTATTGTTTATTATAATTCAAATGATATTTTTGACAGCATCTATTTACTTGGAGAGTATGGAGAGTATGGAGACCATCCTACAAATGATTCAAGAATTAATCTAAGTTTACATGGAAATAATCTAAAAATAGATGATTTCATTTCCAATACTAAAAATAAGGGCTATGGCAGATTTTTATTGAAATTTCTTATTGAGAAAGCTAAAAATAATAATTTAGAAGAGATCTATGGCGACTTATCGCCAGAAGATTCCTCCAATTTTATATGGTTAATTCCTTTTTATGAATCATTGGGTTTTACTTGCACTCTTTTTAACGATCCTGCACAGAAAATGAATGGAGAAATTAGGCTAAAACTATAATTGATTTTCAGATATACATTATTTACTCAGCCTCGTATTATCTCTAGCAGAAAACGAAGTAACTGGAACAAAAATCAAGTAGGGAACTTTATGACAGAAGTTTGTTTGGAAAAACATTGCATGAAATGATTAAAAATCAAAGCCGTGACAAAGGTATCTCTTGGTGATTGGTATCTGTCTCGCTAGCCATACGCTTTTGTTCTTAAGAATTCATATCTACTAATGATTATATAAATTAATATATATAAAGTCAAGTATTTTTCTCTTTTTTATGACACCAAAACTTCCTCCTGCACATCCATAATCCTCAGCAACCTCAACCTCCTATCCCTAAACAATATCATTTCAATAGTGTCCTCCAACGCAGGCGTAGAAAAATAACGCCCATGATACACAAGCTTATCACAAAATAAGGTCTGAACAATTTTCTTTTTGATCTCTGTAGAACCTTCCCTATAAGCGATATCAATACCTTTGAGAAAGCCAATTCCTTCATTCAGATGTTTTTCAAAGAAGCGTCCTTTGACTTTAAGTGCTTTCAATTCAGATTTGATTTCAGCCAGTCGAGAATCAATTCTTGCTTTCATGGAATTGAAAGCAGAGGCATCAATCTGCTGTTCAAAGAAAGAATCTTCCGCCATTTCCAGCCGTTTATGCAAATTATCCTGCTCCCGGTGTAAGGAACTTATAAGAGTCTGCTTATCTTCGTATCTTTCGGAGAAACGCTCTGCCAATATGGATTTGTAGACCGATTGCTGATCCTCTTCAATTCTCATTTCGGATAAAAGCTCTTCAAATAAGGAATTGACTTCCCACGCTTTATGCCTCGTTTTGCAATACCTTGTACAATGATAATAGAAATAGGTATTTTTTCCGTCCCTTCCCTTGCTTCCTGATCCCGTTAAGGTTTTTCCGCATTCGGGACAGATCAGAAATCCCCGTAATGGCAGAGCTTCGTCAATTTCGGTTAACGTTCTGAACTGCGGGGTATATTTTCCCTGCATAATGAGTTGCACCCGTTCAAAAATTTCTGCGCTAACCAATGCAGGATGAAGTCCCTCAACCATCATTGCTTCATCTTTTTTGTAGGCTTTGATATGGATTTTACCCATGTAGGTGGGATTTTTTAACAATGCTAAGAATCCGTTACGTGAAATTTTGAGTCCCTGATTAAGATATTTCTGCCGAACCTGCTCTGCCGAATAGACTCCGGTGGCGTAGTCTGCAAATGATGCTTCTATGAGCGGAGCAATTTTAGGATCAGGAATTAGTGTAGATTTTCCGTCTGCGTTTCTGTGGTTCAGATATCCTTTGGGTGCAATTCCGGTAAAGCATCCTTCTTTCATCGCTCTACGGAGACCGTCAATGGTTCTAAGAGAATTTTTATCGTTCTCCACTTCCGGAATTACGAGATAAACCGCAAGCATTGCTTTAGAATCGGGCTGTGAAAGATCAAGAGGCTGTTCAATCGAATTAACTTCAATACCCATTTCTTTGAATTCCCGAATCATCCGATAGGCTGCTTCAATATTTCTTGAGAACCTGTCCCATTTGGTAAAAATAATTTGATCTACTTTCTTTTGGTTCGACTGAACATAACGCAGTAATTTTTGAAATTCAGGTCTTGCCGAAAAATTCTTTGCCGAAAAATCTTCCTGGAAATGGTTCAGTATTCTGTACCCTTTTTGGTTACAATAATTTTCGAGCTGTTCTTTCTGGTGCCGAAGTGAAAATCCTTTTTCGGCTTGTTCGTCGGTGGAAACCCTTGTATATAAAACTACATTTTTCATCTGCTTATTTTTTCTTATTCTGAGATTTTTTTTCTGCATGAATCAGAAATTCGACCTCTGCCAACTGTCTCAATTTGATCCGAATTTCGCCCATCATTTTATCCGAAAAAAAGGGCTGTTTTTTCGCTTCATTTCGGGCTGTATTTCGGGGTGGAATCTTCATGAAACTTAACACTTAAATGGTTCATTAAAAAGTGATTTTTCAAATTTTAAGAGAACTTTAGCTCTTTGAAAAACGGAGAAAAATCTATGCGTAATCCTGTAAAATTATTGGCTCACGGCCACCGTGTGCAGGATTGCAATATGACGGTCAGCACTTCGTTGCTTCCCTTCATATTGCTCTCCTGTTGGGGGAATTCCCCCAAACCCCCTTCGGGCTTATTGTCGATTTTTCGTCTTATTTTGGATGTTGTTATTTTTACCATTTTCGTTCTTTTTCTTGTTTTTTTTCTCTGATATTTTGGAGCCATTCCAGACGCTGATTTTGGGTTGGATGTTGCTCCAATGACTGTAACAATTCGGTAGTGTATCCGAGGCGTGAAAACCTAAATTTTCGGTTGCCTTCGATACCTACAATTTTCCCGTTTCGGGAATAGAGTTTTATATTTTTTGATTCTAATTTTTGATAAAAATCTTTTTCTGAGGTTGCAGTTGTAAAAACTTCTTCAATCACTTTTAGGATTTTCTGTTTTTCCGGAATTTCTCCTTGGATCTCCATTATTATTTCGGAATCCTTTTTCTGTTCCTTCTTGGGAATAAATGATTTTTCGTGCTTAATCTTAGATAACATCAATTCGGGAAATGTTTTCTGCTGATATTTTTCCATCTCCAACTTCACTTTATTTTGAAAATCTTCTTTGGACATTCGGATGGAATTTCCAGTCTTATACTCAATACCACTAAAAATAATGTGTATATGCGTATGGTCTTTCTCATTTCTGTGAATCGTAGCTACAGCAATGGATTTTGGAGCACGAAGTGAAAGATATTTGAGTGTAATCTGATGCAGTTTGTCGTTGGTGAGTCGCTCTGCATCTCTTGGGTGAAATGAGAGTATATCCATATACAGCACTACGGAATTTTTGCGTTTGACGATTCTAAATGCTTCATTGGACAGGAATTGACTGCTTAATTCTTCTACAGAAAGGTTTTTACCTTTGATGAATTTGGAGAGTTCAAATCCGTTGTTTCTCTCAGTTTCCCGAAAGATATAATTAAGAACCGTTGTAAAACTTCGGGTGGTTTTATAGGATTTACTTTTGATAATCATTTTCTTAGATATTAGAGGCTAGATTTTAGAAATTAGGTTTTAAACTACAGATATATTGCTACATTTTTTCCAGTAGATGTTGTAGTTGCTGAATATATAATTCGAGTTTTATAATTTGACCTTTGTCGACAAAACGTCTTTGGTAGATTAGACTTTCGAGGTAATCAATGAGAGTAAAAAGCTGCTGTTCTATTTGGGTAAGGTCTTTTTTCTGATTATTCTGCGGATTAAGCGTAGCCAGATTATTATCAAGATGAACCACTACCAATTTTTTGATATAATCGCTTACCGATTGTTGATATTCTAATTTTCTACTTAGCAATTGCATTTCGTCTTTGTTAAGAGCAATCGTGACTTCTTTATGCTTTTTTCTTTGCAATTGTTTGAGCCGTTTGTTATAACTCCGCCAGTACGATTTCTTTGCCTGAATAATCTCTTCTGTATGAGGGTTTTTGTTTCTGAAAAGATCATCCAGGTAATCGTGCAAAGTTGTATATGTCCACGGCTCGGGCTGCATAATATTTTTACAATTCCTGTTCAATATCTTTATTTTTGGAAACTCTTTTATTTTTTTCCAATTCCTTATAGCATTCGGAAACGAACTTTTCAGCATCAGGAAGTTTTTCGAGAGAAAACGTTTTTAGAATTTTAATGGGATAGAGCCTTTGATGTACTTTGTGCAGATTGTAAAACCGGTCTTTGGAGGTGAGCCGGGATTCATTAAACCCTCTGTAGACTTCCAGTGTGTTATTGTCCAAGTCTACAATGTAGGCCCATTCACAGAATAAGCTGTCCGCTGCAAAACCTTCAGCATCTACGAGTACGATTTCATCCTCTTTTTGATACTCCAGCAGTTTTTCCAGAATCGCTCCACCAATATTTCGTGAATCCAGAGGATATTTCTTGTCATACAGCTCAGTCTGATCCATATTTACCCAGCCTTCTTTGGCACCGATAGATTTTGAGAATTCAGATTTTTCTTTAATGTCTTGCTCATTCTCGAAGCGTATTTTCGGAATTATTTCTTTGAGCTTTTCTATATTTTCTTTCTCCTGCAAAAAATAGAGAATAGTAAGACCCTGACCTTCGGGAAAGCCATCCCATTGTCCATACTGTGAAATTTTGGTTTCATTGTTTTGAATAACCATTGTAAGATTTCGTGTTCCCATATTGTTTTAGTTTAGATTAATGTTCCAGATTATTACTCTGTTCGTGTTCTTTGATGAGTTCTTTGAAGCGGATTTCTTTGAAAAATCGGTCGCGTTCAACGTGTAGTCCAAAAGGAAGTTGTAGACTTTCAAGTTCCTGAATGGAAAATGTTCCCCATTCATCAAATGCTAATCCTGTAACATATCCAAAGCAGATTTGATTCTCAACATCTAGTTCTGTGGCATACCAAGTCGCAGAATGTGAAGGAGCAAAAAACTTAGCAATAATTAAAGGATTTGAGCTTTGTGACTGGTCACCAACCTCAGCAAATCGTTTTTCTAGTTCTTTTGTAATGAGTTTCATTGTGATTGTATTTAGGTTATTAAAAATTATCGTTCGTGTTCTGCATCAATATTTTGGTGCTTATCTTTTGATGTTTCCAGCAATTTTTCTTTTTTGAATTCCAAAATTTTTTTTTCAAATACAAACCAGCTGAAGCAGATTTCTCCTAACTGTTTTTTTGAAACGCCTGATTTTTGGTACCCTTTACTCCACAGAAGATGTGCTACCTCATCCTTTGTCATGGATATAGCTTCTGTTTTTATTTTATCCCAGATGTAAGGGAAGGAAAGCAGTAATGAACTCTTATTGCAGTGCGAGGAGAATGAGTCCAATTTTTCCATTAATATTTCGCACTGCTTTTCAGAATATTCAAGCCGTAATCTTCTCTTAAAATCCTGTTTTGTATCCGATGTCAGATAATCCAGCAGGATTATTCTTACTTCATATTGTTCGCTTTGCATTTTGTAGTCGTATTATCGGTAAGGAGTAAGGTCTATGTAGCTTACGGTAAAGTTTTCTACAGGCTGAGGATTTTGTGAACGTAGATTTAATTTTCTGACGAGTTCGGGTTGTTTGTAAGCTGTTGTAACATGAACTTTTAGGGGCTTCTGTCCTGAAGGCAGAATCAATAATTCATTAGACATCTCTCGGATTTCGGAACTGGTCATTAATGGTCTTTGCTTCGTATATCCGTTTTCTACATATTCGTAATTTCCAAGTATCTTTTCAAGATTTGCAGCCTCATCTCCAAGTCCTCCGTAGTAGCATTTTACGTTACAGTTGTTAAGAATATTTTTAGAATTCTCACCATACTTACTTAACAATGCTTCGGATTGCAGAATAATTTGTTGTGGAATTTTAAACTTACGAGCATTGGAAATAATGGTAGAATAATCACCAATAGCTCCCATAGTGTCGAATTCATCGAGAATACAGAAAATATCACGTTCTTGTTCTGATGGTAGATAGGAAAAGGCAAATTTGTAGAACCCCTGAAAGAACAGGGAAACCATACTTGAGTAGTACTTAACGTCTCCAATAGGTACATGGACGAATAAAGCATGGGGTTGTCTTCTGAACTCCTCAAAATTGATATTGGTTCGGGAAGTGATATCTGATAGAGTAGGGTCTGAACCCACAAACGAAAGAGAAGCCAAAGCTGTTGCCACTATTGATTTAAGAGTGTTTTGAGAATTTCCGGTTAACGCTCGGAATTTTCTGAATACGTCCTCACTGCCTTTGGTTGCTACCAGATTTTCAATCACATGAGGATTAGCCTGATATTCTAAAAGCAAAAAATATACGTTGCCAAGATTTTGAAATTCGTAGGGTTCAGATTCTTTGATATACTGTATAAATAAAGCAATACAATCTTCGCCTGCCAGTGTAAAGAAATCTTCTTTGTCATTCGCTGTCGAGCTCATCAGTGTTTTCGCAACCTTCATTATTTGAGTGCGGTTACTGCATATATCCAAAGGGTTGAAGTTTACACCTTTCTTTTTACCGAAGTCAAGAATATGACACTGGTAACCTACAGATTCTAAGTAAGATATAGTTTGGCTTAGTTCTCCTGAGGGATCATTGACGATTATAGAGAAATTCCCTTTGGCATTTAGCAGAAACGGAAATACGGAAACCTGTGTTTTACCTTTGCCTGAAGGAGCTACAACGAGATAATTCTCCCGACTCTTTTCTATACTAAGAAAATTTTTCCCGTCTAGGCAGAAGCCTTGTCCGTGCGGTGACATCAAGGAAGAAGGTTTCCCAAACGATGCGGTAAGCGAATGATCTTTTCCCCAAATCGTTTCTACTACCTGTTTCCCAACGGGCGTACTGTTCATCTGTTTTTTGATTTGTTTGAGTAAAAATTTTCGTATCATGGTCTTAAGCGGGTTATAATTTCGTCAAGGGCGTTAATGAAAAATTCACAAATGGTATGCACGAGCTTGAAGCACGTGTAGATGACAACTAATAAAAATCTCAGAATGGAAATGATTAAACTTCCGATTGTGGAGAAAATGAGTTTAAATGTTTGGTTCATATTGGTATGGGTTTGAGGAGATTGAGGGTTATTGTTTGTCGTTTCAGTATTATTTGTGGTTGTTGAAGAACCGGAGGAGCTTGTAGACCTCCTAGTTCTTGTAGGGTTGGCTTGTTCATTATTTCTTGTTTTCATTTTGAGTATGTATTTTGTAATGCAAAGCACCGTTGCAGTCGGGGCAATCATAGCTATAGCCGTTGATTATCAACTCTGCATCAGCTTTTTGCCAGTAGGAAATGAAATTTTGAGCATTTCCATCCAAGTGTTCATAGGCTTTATCGAAGAGACTATTACCGCCAAAAGGATGTGCTTTAAATTGAAAAAAGTTATAGGAAACCTGATCATTTTTATCCAGCATGCCTTTCCAGAATTTCTCAAATTCGTTGCATTTTCTTAATCCTAAATCAAGGGGAGAAACAAAATCGTTTTTACTTCGGTGTAAAATGGCAAGACTTGTAAAACCAATTAAACTGTCTAAAATTTGCGAATGGAAAATGGTATTAGAATTGGAGCTGGCTTTTACTTCTTCTTTCTCGTTAGCGATATATCGGGAAGAACAAGCACATCTAAAACATGCTGTGGTGTAATCGGGAATTTGAAAAAATAATTCTGCGGTTCTTGAGCCTTCATACCACCCGCTCCAAATCGCAGGCTTGTTATAGCGAATAGCTAAAATATTTCCAAAAGCCTGTGCTTGAAAAGAATCCGTAAGAAATAACAGTAAATTAGCTTTACTGAAAATAGCGTCCAGTTCTTCATCATTCATCTCCAAAAAATTCTTGGTAATTCCAATATAATCCACATCAGGATTTATGCTTTGCACTTCGACTCCCAAAGCATTAACCTTAAATGTTCCAATGTCCGATTGCTTATATCCTTGACGAACTAAATTTGTAGCTTCCACGACATCAAAATCGAGTACCGTTAACTTGCCGATTCCTGTTCTTGCCAATGAAGTTGCAAGAGAATAAGAGCCTCCAGCGCCTACGATTACGATATGGGAGGCTCTGATGAGCCCTATATCAACACTAGATTCAATTCTTGAATAGTCCATAATTTAAAATGTTATAAGGTTTTTAGTGATGTTAAAATAGATAGCAGTAAGTACGAAGGCACTTAATCCCAGCATAAAGAGGATGAAATTCCAAAACAATAGTGCAATGATTACGAGTCTGGAGAAGAGTAACCTTTCATTTTCAGCATAGGAGTTTGTACTTATATTCTGATGAATGGCAACCAACAATTGTTTTCGCTCTTCAATAACATTCTGGTCAGGATTCACAATTTTTTTATCCTTTTGGATATAGTCTTCATAATTGTTAGGTACAATTTCAAGCTCTGCATCTTCCACCGTTCCATCTTTGTAAAAACACATAAGGGAAAATGTGAAACTCTTCCTGCTTGGCAGAAAATACGATGGGTGTATAGAGATATTCCATATCAGAAGCATTGCTAAGGGCTTCCGCGAAATATTCACGGTCAGGCTTAGAAAGCTTTGAAGCTCCGTAAGGATGGCTGTGAATAATTCCCAGCAGTTCCTTTTCTTCTTCTTTAAATTTTTTGATGATCGGGTTTAGGTAAGCAACATTCAGGCTGTAGGTAACCCCACTTGTTTCTGCGAATTCATCGTGGACAAAGTCAGTGATGACACCATCTTTTCCAAGTAATATTCCACCTTGTTCGGGTATTTTGCTTCCAATTTTTTTGATAATATTCTGATAGGCATCTGTTGTAATGGTAAATTTTAATTTTTTCATTGTATTAAATTTTAAATATTTGTATTGAATTAGTTCCTTCCGGTCAGTTGGTCATCGATGGTTATTCCTGTTTTAATGTAAGTCCACGTTAATTCCGCCCATTGCATCGAAAAATTTTTGGCTTGATCGACTGTTTTAGGTTCTTTGCCTTCAGCAAAACAGATTTTTCTGTTGAGAGGAGATTCATCGCATGGCAGATGATGTGCAACAGAAGAGTATTCGCTCTTACCATTGTAATGGGGATGCTGATGGATGGCGATGTCATAATAGCCCATTTCGTATTCGTAAGAGAAAGCAAAGATTGCTTTTCCGTCCTTTGTTTTGTAGTAATAGACTTGGGAGCTGTATAATGTTCCTGCTGTCAGAAAATTGATAGATGTCATTTTGAAAATATTTTTAATTGATTTGAATTTTTTTGATAAAAGGACAGGCAAAATGACTAATACCTGATGCCTGTCCCTAACAATCTGTCGGAAAAGCTACTGTGCTTCACTCATTCGCGATAATGGACTAAGCATTAAGCATGGTGTAAAGTCCCTGCTTGAAGCTCATCAAGTCCACGTCTGTTGGTCTTTTTCATAAGATTTGAAAAATTTTTGGGTTAAACATTCGCATCTCCTTTTTGACGGACGGACTCAAAGGAGTAAACCGTTATTTTGAGATTATTCAACCCTGTGATAAATCGTAATGAGGTTTGATAATTTTTGACTGAGATACGGAGACGCTTTTCCTAGAGTTTGGTTAACTAGGATTGATTCATTGCGATAGTATTCTTTGTAAATTTCATCCCATTTTTTGTTGTTTAGAAATATGGTCTGTTGTAGATTGGAAACACGATCAGCAAGCTTAGTTACCCAAGGTTCATGAGGTAATTCGCAGATTCTTTTCAAGGAATCTTGGATTTGTTCCTGTTTTGGAAGTGCCTTGTCTTTGGTGAGTGCGGAAACAGCTTTAGCTATATCTTGTCCGAAGAGATTATAAATCTCCTCATTCGTAATATTTACATCCTCCTGTGAGTCGTGTAGATATGCTGTTGAAAGCAGTATTCCTTCGTTGAGTGAAGAATCATATAAAAGAGCTTGTCTGCTTAACTCGGCTACTGTTTCTAAATGAGTGGAATATTTTCTTCCACAGGGGAAGTAGTGATCTGAATGAACATTGAATGCAAAGTCTCGTGCCTGTTGAATAAGATGTTTGGGTGTAGTAATAATTGTTTTCATGATGATGTATTTTTTAATTATTTAAATACTATCAACACGAATTTTAACTTGCAATTTCACTGAAAATCAATATAATAAAAAGTTGAAAATTGCTAGTTTTTCATGGTGATAGCAGTTCTCGGCAACCGAATTGAGTTGGTGGTACAACTCTTTTCGATTGGGGCTTTCAGTTTTTACTGATTGCCTCTTTCTCGAACTGAAAAATTTTAAAGAGCTACTTTGCTTTTATGGGTCAAAGGTCTTGAGAATGAATTTAATTGGTTTAAATTCAATGCATTAGAAATGCAGGAGTGATTGAATTTTATTGCATTTGAAATGCAATAATCCTTAATTTGATTTCAATGTTTTATAAATGAGTATGTTACAACTGCATTTCAGGAAATAAAAATTTTAATTATTTTTACTATTATCGTAATATTTATTTTTGATTTCTATGGAACTAGACGCATTAAGAAAAAAGGTAATAGAAGAGTGTGAACGTTGTTTTACACCAAGACCGCTTAATATGGATATACATAGAAACCGACCTGATAAAGTGAAGGATGCTGAGCTTCGCAAGCATATTGTTGAAATTGCTATAAAAAATATTAAGGAAGTTCTTTATAAAAAGTTTAATGATACAATTGCTTCTATTTCAAGTGAAAAAAATAATGATTCAGAAAATACTGAACAATCTGGTGATGTATTATCTACTAAGGATAAAATCGAAAAATATATTAATTCTACCTGTAATGGCTATGCATCTACAAAGTTTTCAGATCTTTTTAAAGATGGAAGTTTAGCATTTAAAGAAGAGAATATAAGAGCGAAAAAAGCTACTAATGATGTTGATGCAAGAACAGTCAGAGATTTTATTAATAGTAGAACTATTCCCGATGAGAAAACTCTTGATCTTTTTTCGGTATTTTTAAGGTTCTCTGGCTGGAATACTTTTAAAAATTGGATAAGAGAACAGCAACGTTTAAATGGGGATAATCCAATTACACCTATAATAGATATTCCTCAATCCAAGCCATCTTCAGTAAAAAGATTAGAAATTCCAGGAGCAACAATAATTGATGAAAAGTTTATTGAAGATATCAAGACTCAGAAGTTTTCAATGGCTGAATTCTATACTGGTTTAAAACATAGTCAATGGAATGGTATCATCAATAATTGTGATGTCGAAAGAAAAGACTATGGACAATTAAAATATGCAGTTGTAAGCAGTTTTAGTCAAAAAAGAGTTTTTAAAATTGCTGCATTAATCACTGGTGCGGGAGGTTCAGGTAAATCAGTAGTTTTTAGGAGGTTATGTTTTGATATTCAGGGGTTTAGCTTTTGTAAAATCATTTGGATTGATGATGCCGTAGAATTTGTTCAACATGGGTTTTCTATTATCAAAAAAGAAATAGAGGTTAGTGTTGAACAGAAATACTTAATAGCTATAGAAGACTGGTTTCATATTTTTGAAAATAAACCCAAGGTAGCTTCTGAAATTCTTGAGAAATTGAATAGTATCAACAATATTAGGGTCGTCATTGTGGACAGAACTATTGTGGGTAAACCATACGAAAAGTATGGTGCTGATTTCGAATTACATTTATCTTCTGAGGAAAACCAATATATTTTAGATCAAATTATTAAAAAATACCCTAGTTGGCAGGAGGCTTCTGAAAAATTATTTATAAATTCAGAAAACTATCAATCTACTTTGTTTTTACTCCTTTTTATTTTAGCAAGAATAGCTCATGATAAACCGGATACTGATAATAATATAAACCTCAGTGATCCTTTAGTTGTATTTAGAAACATTATCAGAGCCGATATCAATTTTATTGCAAGTAAGAAATTGGGATTAGCTAAAGCACTGTATTATTGGGGATTTATGTACGCTGAACTTAAAACACCGATATCCTATAAAACATTTTTACGAGTAGCTGATTTTTTTCACGAAAAAAATACTACAAAAATTAGCGATTTTTATAAAAGATGGAATGCAGATGATGAAGTATTAGATATGCTAAAACGCTATATTTATAAGGATGATGAAGAGTGTGTTCGGTTTCATCACAGCATTATGACTGATGATGGATTCAGTAAAATAACAAAAGAAGAATGGGTAAAGTTTGGGAGTGAAATAAAACTTGATTTACTTGATATTATAGTAAACAAGGGCGATGATTATTCTGCATCTATATTCTTAGCTGATATGCTTAAAAAAGACAGGAATGTGTTTACAGATAAGGCTGAAAAGCTAAAATATATTGATTTACTACTGGAAAAAAACAACAAAAGCTATTATCATTTGGAAATGTTGCCATCCTTCATTTCCACTTATGCACAAATAGAAAAATATGCAAAAATTTTATGGGAGAAAGAATTGTTTTCCATATCATTTTGGGGGGTTGTATTAGATATTTATTATAATTTTAAAAACAATGATAAAAGAGAATTATGGGTTGAAAGATTTTTATCTTACAATAAAATTGAAAATATAAGTTTACGGACAATTAATAAATGTTTAAGTCGTAGTCGTGATGTTGTTTGCTTAAATAATTTTCTTGAGAAATTTCTTAGTGGGAATTATTGGATTGATACACCTTATTTGTTTCCACCAATTTTATATAAATTAAAGAAAAATAGTGAAGTACAGAATTTTGTTAGAAGCATAATTAATGATGTAAACTGGAGGGATCAAGAATGGTATATGGTTACATCATCTATTAAAATTTGCAATGATTCAGATTTGGTTGAAAATTTTTGTAATCAGCTTTTAGTAGACGAAAACTGGGAAGATACCAATAGCTTTATTATAGCAACGGCTTTAATTAGAGCTAATAGAGAAATAAGATCAGATTTTGTGTCTATGATTTTAAAGGAGGTTGAAATCAATAAAATAGGTTTTGCAATTGTAATTATTTGTATTCAACTATGCCCAAACAAAAAATTGCAGGAAGAAATTGTTGAAAATCTTCTGAAAAATAAATTATGGAAAAAAGAAAATCCGGAAGGTGTAATTAGAATTTTAGAATTAGATAATTTGGATAATGAAATCAAACAAAATTTTTATAAAGATATACTAACAAATGATAATTGGAGGGAGGAGAATACCGATATTGTATACAAAAGTTTAAACTTATTATCCGAAAATTATGAAGATTTGAGAGTGAGCTTTGCAGACAAAATACTAAAAAACAAAGAATATTGCCTAAGCAATGAATATATTTTTTTATTAGCGTTAGAGCTATCGAAAGATGAAACTTTAAAAAAAAGATCTGCTAATGATTTTATAGCAAATATAAATTTGGATTCCGCGCGCTATAAATATGTCATTAAAGATTTACTCAAGCTGACGAAGGATCAAAAAACAGCTTTATACTACCTGAAAGAATGGTTAATATGTGATTGGAAATATGAAGATGTAGACGATAAAATAGATAACTATCTGATATGTTTCGAAAATACAAAGGAATTGCCACAAGAAATTGATATGATAATAGAACAGGTTTCTAATGATTATTTAGATGACGATAAAATGGATAAGTATTGGATTTATATTCGAACTTTGTATGAAAAACTTATGCAACTTAATTTATTCGGAAGTTTAGCATGGAGAAAAGAAGTGAACAAAATAATTGGGAATTGGGATAAGGGTTATGATAGATGCCTTATTTCAAATGTGCTATTGAATCATTTAGATCAGCCTACAAAAATTAAACATGTATGTTACTCCATATTATTAAATTGGGAAAGAGAAAAAGCTGAACCAGCAATAAGATTTATGACAGGAGGATTTAAGTATGGAACTCACTTAAAAATAGCATTGGGACATCCTAATTTAAGAGACTTGGCAAAAAAAACTGCGGAAGAAATGCTACTATTTTATGATTATGAGCCTAATGATTTATTCTGTGAGCCATTTATAAAAATAGCGACTCAAATCGTAGAAAACGGCATCTACCCCGAATGGGAAATCAATTAGTCATAAAACGAAAATTATAATATTAAAAAAAACAAATAACTATGAAAGAAATAATTGACACTAAAACACCAACAAATAGAGGGTTGGATGGGATGAGATGGAAACCGTAAGAGATTCCTGCAAAATTTTTATGATGCCAATCCTGTGTGAGGTATTTCGATTTCAATAAATGATGCCACAGTAAAGATATCTGCTCCTAAAACCTTCGATTATCTGGAGCTGATTTATCTGGGAAGTGATAAAAAAGGCGATGATAGTACCATTGGTCATTATGGTGAGGACTGGAAAGTAGGAGTATTGAACGCCTAGAGAAACTGGGACTGTGAAGTTGATTTTACGATAGCAGACAAGAATTTACGCTATTTTTTTTGAAAATGAAAACATTGGAAAAGGGAAAATGCGAGTATTGAACTGTGAAATTACTACTTTGGACAATCAATTTCAAGGCTCATAACTCATTGTTAAAAACTGTACTCCGAAGTTGATTCAGGAATTTGAATTCGGACTGAATTATTTTTATTACGAAACCAACCCACTCTTCGGTTCTGTTTTTCAAAAAACGTATGAAGATAATATTATAATTTATAAGTCATCCACATCAGAAGGTTATGCTTTTTATAAAAAACTGATGAGGGAAAAATTGGATATTCCTGTGGTAGTATGCAACAAAGCGTATAAAAATATAGATAAGGAAATTATCCATGACAAAGACAGGAAAGCTTTTAAAATATATTTTTAAAAATTTTGATAATAGGTATTGCGTAGAACAACTAAAGTAACTTAAGCCTCGATGGGATAGAGGACATTGGCTCTTAAAAATTATTGCTGATTCAAGAAGCAGGAACGATCGCTTTTGTATCCCTCTTTTGATGGCACTTATTATGCTCAGACAAAAGAGGAAAAAGAAGAATATTTATACCCACGGACCTGAACTGGAGAAGCATCTCAGATTTGGCAGAAGAAAACAGAAAGTCACTCCGTTTGATAAAAAATATGTAGAAGAAAGAGATGAAATAGCCGAAAGAAGAGAAAGGATTGGCGATGTGGAAATTGATACCATTGCAGGTACCTGAAAAAAGAAAATACTCCTGACCATATTCGACAGAAAGTCGAGATTTTGCCGAATCAGGAGAGTAACCAAAAATACCACCGAGAAAATTTGTGAACTGGTTATTGAAACTTTGCAGTGATATGATATCAAAACCATTACTGCGGACAATGGACGGGAGTTTGCCATCTCAGATTAACTTCACTGAGGGTTTTTAGTTATTTTGAAACTGATAAAATAAAAGAATAACTTGAAATCAGACCATGCATTAACTATTATATTATTATAATTTTACATCTCTTGATCTAAATGAAAAAGATATTTTTATGATTATTGAGTTTCATTCTTTTAATTATGTTTTTTCTTAAGATCGAAACTTATGCTCTATCTTATGAATGTCCTTCATGATATGATTTAACCTATAACACATTGTGAGCTGTAACATGTGTATTGATTGAAACTACTGATGAAATTACAGATACCGGTATATGAGCTACTGTGGGATGGTGAGATACCAGTACCGATTATAATACTCGTGGACTTGTACTGAATAATTGACTATGAACTGCTGCTTTGAATACGTATTTTGCCGTGGGTAATTATGGTCCCTATGGATTTGGCTCATACGGTAGAATGAATAATATAGGTGTTAAAGCCTCAGCAGCATCTAATTCTTATATTCGTAATAGATGGATATGATTTTCTGTATGTATTGATGTTCCTGAAGACGGAGAATATATCATCACGGCATGAGGAGATGATTATGTAAGGGCATCTGTTGATGGTAATATGATTATTGACAGAGCTTATACCCGGCAATTTCGTAGTTATTGGATGATGCCGATATTTTTGACATCATGATCTCATGTACTGACATACGAATACTATGATTTGTGAGTGAGTGCTATGATAGCATGAGAATTACAATGACCATATCCTGTCTGATCCATGATTGATTATGCAAATTCTACAACTTTAACAGGAGATCAGATCCATAATTTCCTCTATTCGTCTTGAGAGCAGCTTATTGCAACCGAGAGATTTGGTACTGCGACTGGTGGTTATGCACGTGCAGACTTTGCACCTGTAAAATGGTGATGATACAATGGTGCTTTATGGAGCTCTTTGCGGGAATGGTGAAATACTGATGTTATAGGTGCAAATTATACCTGTCCGGCATGATATACACCAATGATTAATAAAAATACCTGTGGGTGAAGTGTGTGATGTGTAAAATATAGTTATGCTGATCCTATCATTGTTTTAGATTATACTGTAGAATATTATTTTAAAAATCTGACCTGATCATATAATCAAGCTGATATTCAATACCGAACAGGATATTCGTGATCAGTAGCTACGGGGGATATAATAGATTTCACTTGATATACTTATAATTCTGTTTTGTCCAATCAGACAGGAGTATTGGTTGATAGTGGTTTGATTTTGAGGCTCTATTATGAAATTAATGATTATACACTTTTCTTTGAAGAAAACTGATGAACAGTGGTTCCGGATCAGACAGGAATTCGGTATAATACCCCATGAACAGATCCATGAGCTATTACAAAATCATGATATGTGTTCAATGGATGGTATCTCAGTGGATCCTTCAGCTCATTTGATTTTTCTACATCTATCACTGCAGATACAACACTCTACGCACAGTGGATTCCTATTTCAGTAATGATAACCTATACCTTATCTTTTGAAGAAAATGGAGGAACACTTGTTCAAGATCAAACAGGAATTCTTCTTAATGGAACAGGAACTCAGCCTACTCCCCCTGTGAAAACATGATATACGTTTGGCTGATGGTATACGTCACCAGCATTCACTACACTCTATAATTTCACTACGCCAATCAGAACAAATACTATTATTTATGCCAAATGGACAGCACAATCAACATCGGGATGAGGCGGTTGATGATATACTATCACTACAGGAACGGTTGATCCTGAGACATTCAATCCTAATATAAGTACGAGCTGTTTTAGTCCATTGAATAAGAAAACAATTGACCAAGGTATCCAAGTCAGTGAGGCGTTTAAAATAGCACATCAGATGTTGTACAGCTATGAACTGACCAGATGGCAAGGTACAAGAGACTATAGACCATTTGATTATCTTACCAGAGAAGAAGCAGCGAGATTTATGGTAGAATTTGCTATTAATGTCTTGTGTAGAAAACCTAATAGATCGTATGTTGATAACTTCAATGATATAGAAAATGCTAACCCAACGTTAGCCAAATACATCAGAATGTCGTATGAATATGATATTTTCCATGGTGATCAGGTGAACGACTCGAGTAAAACTTCTACTACCTTTAGACCTTTGGATAAAATCTCAAGAGATGAAATCATAGCAACAATGGTAAGATTGGTAACAAATGAATACAATGAAGGAGAAGGAGATTCTTGGGCATCAAAATATAAAGTATTTCTTAATAGACATGTGAAAGCTCAACTAAATTCTAATTCAAGACAAGATATCGCAGTGACTATCTATGATCTGTATAGAAATAATGATTATCATATGGAATCTATTGGATATGTGATCAATCAGTAAATTAAACCTTCAGGAAACTGTCAGAAATGATAGTTTTTTTGATTATCTGATTGGAACAGATAGACAAGGCATATTGAGTTAGGATTTTTTATAACAACAAATTTGTGATGATAATTATTTATTAAAAAAAACATATATTAGGCATATAAAACTAATATACAACATGATAAAATCAATTATTTCTTTTATAAATCGATCTTTCACTTCTTTTGTAGAAATGAAACTGGAAGATAAACTTAAATCACTCATAGCAATTCTTGCAGTCGGAAAATTTATCCTATACATATTTGGACTGGATGAGGGTATAGACCCTCAAATATGGGAAAAAATCAAACAAGGACGTTATATTTTTGGGGCTTTAGGAATCGTTCTTTTATTTGTTGTCTTATTTTCAGATTCAATTGAGGAAAAGAGAAAAGAATGGATAATGAGAAGAAGACATTTGACAGGAGCAATTATTTCAAAAAGAATTAGCAAACTTGAATTTATGGATTGTCAAGGAAAAAAAGTAAGATATTTTGAAAAGGTTCATATAAATAAATTTGATAAGGATACCCAATTAGTCTCTACAATGGTAACAGATGAAAAAGTAGAAGAATCCTGTTTTGAAATAGAATCAATTCAACTCAACAATTGCTCATTTCAATCTCTTAATGGTAATAAACTTATTAAAATCCGCATTGAAAATTATGATAAAAAGACAGAAAAAAATCCATTAAAAACTGATGATTTTTGTTGTTATTCCGTTGATTTTATAAATTCATTTATAGATAAAAAAGGTGATTCGTGGGAAATCAAAATAGACAATTATACAAAAGAATATATTATAAAAATAATTTTTCCATCAGCTAAGAAAATAAAATCCGTTGTCCTTTATAAAAAAGAGGAAAATGAGATAGAAAAGATAGAAGAAAATGGAGTTGCTCCCATTCTATTGCATGGAGTAAATGAAAATAGTATTTTTTTAAACTTAGTAAATTTAGATAGGAAAACTACTTATATACTTCGATGGCTATACAATTAGAATCACTTCATAAAAAAGACTATCATAATCAATAACAGTCTTTTTTATATTCCTTTAGATAGTAATTCCTCCTCCGTCTTTAAAATGTCTTAATTTCATAATGATAATTTTATTAAGTTAAAACGCAGCAATTGCGTAAACAAATATACATCATATTTATATGAAAATCAAGACCATTTTAATCAACATGATTTAAACTATATAATTTTAATAATACTAAAACAAACTGGTTTTCTCCCCGTCAAATAGTTCCCAGTTTTCAAATACCTCTAATTTTAGTTTTTCCAATGACTTAAATAAGAAGTGCTTTTTTCCTGAAACAAAACGTGAATCCTCAAACAATCTTTTCATTGCCATCTTCTTATAGCTTTCATGCTGAAAGATAGACAACACACGAGAACCATAATCCAATCCATACAGTTTACTGGGCTCACCTTCTGAGAGTGCCTGTAAATGATGGAAAAGTGACTTATGCACCCTTTGAGTATCATCTCATCTGTATAGTTCAATGGCAAAAAGCTCTTTTCTGTTGGGAGTCTGAAGCATACAGATCGCATCAGCAATCAGGTACTCATTGCCATAGACCGGAATAGCAGATTCCGCTCTGAAACCTTTTTTCCTTCCCGTAGATATTTTATCAAAATAGGTTTTAAAAAAGATGATCTCCATATTTTGTTGGTTGGCTCGTTCATCTAAGGCGATATGAATATCAATCATCGAGAGTCTGTGAAAATAATCTGAAAATGAGGTAGCATTTTTTTGAGGATATCTTACCGAAAGTTCTGTACCGAAACGTTCTTTCAGCAGTTTTGCTCCATGAATGGTAAGCGAATGGATACTAGGAAGTCTTCAAAATTGGGGATGAATTCAGAATTTTACGGAAGAGACCAAAGGATTTCTCCAAAATCTCAGCTCAGAAATCTGCTTGTTCAAATTGTCAGAATTCGTCATCACTCCTAAATTCAGGAGCTGTGGTGTAGTCAAAAACTTGAATTTCGCAAGAGCAATAAGCACTTTCTCTTGTGATGGTGTGATGGTTTGGAAGAACAGTCTTTTTGTTTTCATAACAACAGGTATAAAAAATAAAAAGGTGGTAATAACGCCTTGTATTCTTATAACAAGTCTGGTTATAGATGAAACTTGGGATTATAATTATTACTAGACTCTCTTGTGTTTTGGTATGCAGTTGTGTTTTTATAGCCATGTGATGAACCGTAAACTAATTCCTTAGTTGGAGGCTGTGTCTCTGACATTTTTCCTTTTGATGCTAAACCATTTCAGTTATGGTTTGTTGTTGGTGTGGGCTCAATATCTCTATATAAACCACTTTTTGAAATCATTTTCTTTTTCAGTTCCTGCATTTGCTTAGCATTCATAAAATATTTTCTTGGATTTTTAATTAAAAAATCAGGTGCTTTAACTTGTTTTCAGGGGTAATGACTGTTTTTTACAAAGAAGTGAAAAGGAGGAAGAAACTGGAGTTTTGCAGCTGGAATTCCCAAATCATTCGCCTGTGCTTTCAGGGCAGGAAAACCATTCGCTCAAACTATTTTTACGCTTACATTATTGAGGATGGTATGTTGAAGTTCCGATGGTAATTGTGTTACACTTTGGGTTAGGGCAATAAGGTAGAGTTTATATTTTCTTGTTTCGGACAGGATAATCGAATACGAATCTGCGGTAGCAAAAGAAGCAAACTCGTCAACAAAGAGGTAGCACGGTTTGCGATACTGCTCTTTTTGAAAGGCTCTTTGCAGGGCAATACTCACAATAGTTGCCGAGATAAATATTCCGAGTGCCTTACTCGCATCGGCTCCGAGTTTTCATTTTCATAGATTGAAGAGGACAATTTTTCAATCGTTTTTTCAGCCGTTCATGAGTTTTCTGAGATCAACGGTAGCAGGTCAATTCATCATCAAATAAAAACTGTAATTATTTTGCAGGTTTTGGATTCTTGTATAGATTGCCAGTTTGGTTGCATTGTATTTTCCGTTGAGAAAAGCGTTTTGAAAGAATTGTCTGTACACAGGATTATCGGATTGCCTTCCGAGTTCCACCCACTCCCCATTTTGAGTATCGTCCATAAACACCTGTAAATCGGATAATCCGCATTTTCATTTTTGAAATAGAATTGCAAGACAAGGTTTGAGCAGAGTCTCCATTGGAAGGCTTAATCCTGCTTCGGAGATCATTTCGGATAATGCTTTGGCAAATTGCTGGGACATTAGATCAATCGTGTTTGTATCAGTAACTTTTTGTCGGAATGGATTAATGCACGGAATTTTTCATTGTTCCCAATGCGGATCGATATAAAGCACACGCTCGGGTTTCATTTGGTTGAGTCTAAATCTGAGAATCTGTTCTACTACGTCTCCATGCGGGTCTAATAAAATCATGGTATACTGCTCTTTACGATGCGATTGGTACTGAAGGGAATATCGCAGAACCTTCATTAA
>JAFAAJ010000224.1 GCA_023426625.1 Bacteroidota bacterium | reverse complement strand
ATCCTGAGTGAATTTCCGGATTCCGAAGCAAAAAAATCCTTGCACAGCATGCTGGATTATGTGATCGAAAGAAAATTTTAAAGTAAATATAAACATCGGGACGTATATGCGTTCCGATTTGTTTTTTAAACAGGTTTCAATATTATGATTCCGAATTCCAAAATGAGTAACAAAGACAGTTTGAACGAAAAGAAAAATAAATTCAATTATTCTTATAAATTATATTTTTAATCATTGGGATTTTCAATAGAATATTGATAAAAATGAAAAATATTTAATAGGTTTAAAATTTCTTTCATAATGTGGTTTTTAAGATGACCGTTGAAAAAGAAAAGTAAAATTTTCATACAGAACAAAGAACATCAACATTTGGAAAGCCTGATAAAACAAGTGCTATCATTGATTAAGGGATTTAATAACGTAAACTTTAATCCTGAAAATTAAGACCAATTAAAATTGTTTTTCATAACTCATTTCCTGTTAAATACTATTATATTACTGAGAAAAACCGGAATTTTATTATTATCAAATATGTAAAAAAGATTATTAAAAATTAAAATTAATTTAAAAAGTGTATATTAGCAAAATACTTCAAGAACATAAAAATTTTATATTTGGCTATGCAGACAACCTATATTGAAACACAGCAAATTTCCTTTCAAGACTTTAAAAATCAAATACTTGAAGACTATAAACTGGGAAGGATCTCCCGTGAAATGTCTTATCTGGGTAGGAGAGAAGTACTTACAGGAAAGGCTAAATTCGGGATTTTTGGGGATGGTAAAGAGCTTCCTCAGCTTGCAATGGCAAAAGTTTTCAGAAATGGGGACTTCCGTTCAGGATATTACAGAGACCAGACTTTTGCATTAGCGGTTGATGCTTTAACAGTAGAAAGCTTTTTTGCGCAGTTGTATGCAGATACAAGCGTAGAAAGAGAACCGGCTTCTGCAGGAAGACAGATGAACGGTCACTTTGCCACCAGAAGTTTAAATGAAGACGGAAGTTGGAAAGATCTGACGGCACAGAAAAATATCTCTTCCGATATTTCTCCTACAGCAGGTCAAATGCCAAGATTATTAGGATTGGCGCAGGCTTCAAAAATTTATAAAAGTGTAAAATTTGACGGTTCTGAAAAATTTTCAAAAGAAGGAAACGAGATCGCTTTTGGAACAATTGGAGATGCTTCTACAGCAGAAGGACATTTCTGGGAAACACTGAATGCAGCTTGTGCGCTTCAGGTTCCTATGGTGGTTTCAATCTGGGATGACGGTTACGGAATTTCAGTTCCTACAAAAAATCAGAGAGCAAAAGCGGATATTGCTGAAATGTTAAGCGGTTTCCAAAGAAAAGAAGGGGAGAATCAGGGATGCGAGATCATTCAGGTGAAAGCATGGGATTACCCTTCATTATTGGATGCATATGCAAAAGCAGAACATTTCGCAAGAACAGAAAGTGTTCCGGTGGTGGTTCATGTTATTGAAGTAACTCAGCCTCAAGGTCACTCAACTTCAGGATCTCACGAAAGATATAAAAATGAAGAGCGTCTTGCCTGGGAAGCAGATTTTGACGGATTGGTGAAATTTAAAGAATGGATCCTGAATTATTCAATTGAAATTGAAGGTAAAGAAGAGATCATCGCTACTGCTGAAGAATTGGATGCCATTGATGACGAAGCAAAGAAAATCGTAAAAGCAGGTCAGAAAGCAGCTTGGGATAACTACCAGAAAACCATTACAAATCTTATTCAGTCTGTTTTACCTTTAGTTGAAAACCTTAAAGGACAAAACAGCGAGATCGAAAACTATATTGCTCAGTTCAATAAATTAGTTTCTAAAGCTAAAAAAGACGTTTTCCATTTGGTAAGAAAATCTTTATTGGCAACAAGAGGAACAAACTCTGCGGAGAGAAACCAATTGATGCAGAAATACAATGAGATCTTTGAAGTAGAAAAAGATAATTATTCTTCTCATTTATACTCTCAGTCTGAGTGGAAAGCTACTAACGTACAGGAGATCAAACCTGTTTATTCTGAAAGTTCAGAAGAAGTGGACGGAAGAGTAGTGGTAAGAAACAACTTCGACAAAATATTCGAAAAATATCCTCAGACTTTGGTCTTTGGTGAAGATGCCGGAAATATCGGTGACGTTAACCAGGGATTGGAAGGAATGCAGGAAAAATATGGTGAACTCCGTGTTGCTGATACAGGAATCCGTGAAGCTACCATTCTTGGACAGGGAATAGGTATGGCGATGAGAGGTTTAAGACCCATCGCAGAGATCCAGTATTTAGACTATATCCTTTACTGTTTACAGGGAATGAGTGATGATTTGGCTACAGTTCAGTACAGAACAAAAGGAGGTCAGAAAGCACCGGTAATCATCAGAACCAGAGGTCACAGACTGGAAGGAATCTGGCATTCAGGTTCGCCAATGGCGGGAATTCTTAATCTTTCAAAAGGAATTTTAGTTTTGGTTCCTAGAAACTTGACGAAAGCTGCCGGATTCTACAATACAATGCTTCAGGCAGATGAACCGGCTGTAATTGTAGAATGTCTGAACGGTTACAGATTGAAAGAAAAACAACCGGATAACTTAGGGGAATTCACTGTCCCTGTAGGTAAAATTGAAGTAACTAGAGAAGGAAGTGATGTAACTTTGGTAACTTACGGCTCCACATGGAGAATTGTAATGGAAGCTGCTAATGAACTGGAAAAATTGGGAATTTCTGCGGAAGTTATCGATATTCAGTCATTAATTCCTTTTGACTTATCTCAAGAGATCGCAGAAAGTGTAAAGAAAACCAACAGATTGGTGGTGATTGATGAAGATGTGGAAGGTGGAACTTCAGCATTCATTTTACAGCAGATTTTGGAAAAACAAAAAGCATTCAGATTCTTAGACTCTGATCCGCTAACGATTTCTGCCAATGATCACAGACCGGCTTATGCAAGTGATGGTGATTATTTCAGTAAGCCATCTGCAGATGATATGGTTGAAAAGATCTATGCGATGTTCAATGAAACCAATCCTCAAAAATATCCAGCGATATTTTAATGAGATGAAATATAAAAAAGCCGCTTTCAGTTTTCTGAAAGCGGCTTTTTGTTTAAAACATATTTTACTCAGTATACTCTTTAACCTGATAATTAGCTTCCCATTCCTCCAACATATATAAAATAGGTAAAAGTGCCAATCCCTTTTCCGTAAGAGAATATTCTACTCTCGGAGGTATTTCTTTAAATTCTTCCCGGATAACCAAACCATCAGCTTCCATTTCTTTCAGCTGATCGGTGAGAACTTTTCTGGAAATCACATTAATGCGTACAGCAAGCTCTCCAAAGCGAAGTTTGCGGTCTTTAATAACCAATACAATGATGGGTTTCCACTTGCTTCCCAATGCAGACATGGCTTTGCCTAATGGACAGCTGTGTTTCATTAATTCATTCTTTTTCATGAGTTACCAAAATGTTACTATTGTTTGTTACGGCAAAGTTACCAGTTTTTTTTCTTAAATAGATACAAAAACAAACTATTATTAGTTACTTTGTGTAACAATTTATAAATCATCATACAAAATTAATTGAAAAATGAGTATAGAAGCATTATTTAATCCGTTCAGTTATAAAAACCTTCATCTTAAAAACAGAGTGGTAATGGCTCCAATGACCAGAGCACAGTCTGATAATGGAGTTCCTACACAAAAAATTGCAGATTACTATGCAAGAAGAGCGGCTTCCGAAGTAGGCTTGATCCTTTCAGAAGGAACCGTGATCAACAGACCAGCTTCCAAAAATATGCAGAATATTCCCCACTTTTATGGAACAGAGGCATTGCAGGGATGGAAAAACGTGATCGATCAGGTGCATCATAACGGCGGAAAAATGGGACCTCAGATTTGGCATGTGGGAGATACCAGAATGTCAGAAGATTATCCATTACTTCCAATGGAAAAAGCATCTACAATGACTTTGGAAGATATTCAAGATACCATTGCTCAGTTTGCAGCTTCTGCAAAATCAGCGAAAGATCTGGGATTTGACTGTCTTGAAATTCATGGAGCACATGGTTATCTTATCGATCAGTTCTTCTGGGAAGTAACCAACACAAGAACGGATGAATACGGAGGTAAAACAATAAAAGAAAGAAGCCGTTTTGCCATAGAGGTTGTAAAAGCAATAAGAGCGGCAGTAGGAGAGAACTTTACGATCATCATGCGTCTCTCTCAATGGAAACAGCAGGATTATAAAAGCAGATTGGCATATACTCCGTCAGAAATGGAAGACTGGCTATTACCGTTAAAAGAAGCAGGAGTAGATATCTTTCACTGTTCACAACGAAGATTTTGGGAAGCTGAATTTGAAGGTTCAGATCTTAATTTCGCAGGTTGGGCAAAGAAAATTACTGGACAGCCTACCATTACCGTAGGTTCTGTAGGTTTGAATGGGGATTTCATGGGTTCATTCGCTGGAGAAGGATCCGAAAAAACTGATCTTACAGAACTTTTGAGAAGACTTGAGAGACAGGAATTTGATCTTGTTGCGGTAGGAAGAGCAATACTTAATGATTACCAATGGGTGAAAAAAATAAAAGAAGGAAATGCACAAGAGCTTTTAGACTTTTCAGCATCCAGTATGCAAGTTTTATATTAAAAGTGAATAATGAATGGTGAATTTGCTCCGCAGTCAATTTATCAAGATTAATAATCACTATTCACCATAGAGACATAATCACCTATTTAAATTTTCTTTAAACAAAAGCCGTTTTCAGAACTTCTGAAAGCGGCTTTTAAACAGATTTAAATATCTACATCGCCATGAATGGCAAAGGTGATTCTTTATAAACCAATATTTTTAGTTGGTTTCAATTGTTTTAAAATACTTTTAGGAATAGCATTTTTATGTACCAGAATAGCTGTTGATTTATATTCAACATAAGGTTTTGTTACATAAATATATCCTTCAAAATCATTGGTAACTCCCCAAGAATTTTTCACCATATAATATTCTTTCCCGCTCTGATCTTTCGCCAGACCTACAATATGCATTCCGTGATCATCCGTAGTAGAAAGGTTATTCAATGCTTTCTGACGCATATCTTCAGTGATCGCTTTATCTTTTTTAGGCTCTGTAAAAAGGTCTTTCTTCACTTCTGCCGTAATGTTGTTAAGATCTACATCCGGAACATAGGCTACCCCGTTTTTATAAGAAAAATACGGCTCAGAAACATCAGTTGCCCAACCAATAGAATATCCTTTCTTTAAAGCATTATCAATAATAGCGATCATATCTTTCATAGGCACGTTCCAGTCAGAATCATGACTCCAGTTGTCCGGAATTGGAACTACAAATTTTTGATAATATGGGTAATCTTTATAAGAAGACAGTTCTACATAATCTTCCGGATTGATGCCTACAACATCCTTAGCAAATGTTTTTGGGGTATAAGCTCTTCCCTGATAAGTAAAGTTAGCCGGAACCTTTCCCAAATATTCATCTAAAATAGCATCTACAGAATCCATCCAGTTATCCGTAAGCTTACCTTTTTGTGAAGCCTGAACAAGGCTGTCTAGAACCGGCTTCAGTTTATCTTGCATTTCTTTAAAGTTGTTAAGAGTCTGTCCTGGTTTTAATCCAGTATAAACTTCCTGCGGAACAGCTCCGTATTTTTTGTACATATTGATCACATCATGAAGTTCTCCTCCGTCTCCCCAGTTGATCGCTCCGCTATTCAGTACATATAATTTTGCTTTGTCATGATAAGAATTTCTTGCTGTGAAAATTTCAGCAAGATCTACAGGCTTTTTACCCATTCTCTGCATTTCCGATTCAAGGAAAGAGTTCCCGGAATAACTCCAGCAAGTCCCTGAAGACCCCTGATTCTTTACCGAAGTAGCATCAACTTCTTTTAAAGTGGTAAATTGGAAATTAGCATTTTGAGACTGATTGTTTTTTAACTTGTTGATCAAATCATCCTGAGCAAACATCAGACTTCCTGCAGAAAGCAGGATAAGTAATGATGCAATTCTTCTATTTTTCATTTACAATTAGATTATAATACAATAGTCGTGGGTACTTGGGATTTGTTACAACTAGAGGTAAATTTGATTAGTAGATTTATCATTATGTTATGTAAACAATAATTGTTGGATAAAATTTATTTCTTACTTTAACGTTTATTAACAAATATTAAAAACTATGAAAAAAATAAGCGTTACTATATTGGTTTTGGCTTTGTTTGGAAGCTGTAAAACACAGGATGCCTCCAAAAATTCGGAAACCCAACCATTAAGCATCAGAAAAGATAAAGATCAGGATGGAATTCCTAATAAAACCGATCAGTGTCCTGAAATAGCAGGACCTATAGAGAATAATGGCTGTCCGTGGGTAGAATCGGACGGTGATGGAGTTATAGATAAGGATGATGCATGTCCTACCGTTCCTGGTCCTCCGGAAAATAACGGCTGTCCATGGCCGGATACAGATGGTGATGGTATTTTAGATAAAGATGATGCTTGTCCTACTGTTCCGGGATTACCGGAATATAACGGATGTCCGAAGCCAAAAGCGGTAACTGCTATGGAGATAGAATCTTCTTATATGATCAGTAGTGATAGAATTTATGAGGACAATAAAGGAAAGAAAGTCGTGTCTCACCCAGAAAATGATAATGAAGAATACAATAGTTTAGTTGAAAACCCTTTTGAACTGACTAAGAATGAGCCATTATCCACATTCTCCATTGATGTAGATAACGCTTCCTATTCCAACATCAGAAGAATGATCAACTATGGTCGTAAAGTAGATAAAGATGCGGTAAGAATCGAAGAAATGGTTAATTATTTCAAATACAGTTATCCCCAGCCTCAAAATAATCAACCATTCTCTATTAGTACTGAGTATAGCGATGCTCCGTGGAATCCAGGTCATAAACTCTTAAAAATAGGATTACAGGGGAAAAAAATAGCTATGAATAACCTTCCTGCTTCCAATATTGTTTTTCTGATCGATGTATCAGGCTCTATGGACGATGACAATAAACTACCTCTTTTAAAATCATCATTGAAAATATTGCTGGATCAGCTGAGACCTCAGGATAAAGTAGGTATCGTTGTCTATGCTGGAAGAGCAGGAGTGGTGTTGACCCCTACTTCCGCAAAAGAGAAAAGCAAAATTATAAAGGCGCTGGATGACCTTAATGCAGGTGGAAGTACCGCAGGTGGACAGGGAATAGAACTCGCATATAAACTGGCTAAAGAAAACTTTATAAAAGATGGAAATAATAGGGTCGTATTAGCTACTGACGGAGATTTCAATGTGGGATTATCTTCTCAATCCGATCTTCAGACTTTGATCGAAGAAAAAAGGAAAAGCGGAATTTTCCTTACCTGTTTAGGATACGGCATGGGAAATTATAAAGACAATACTTTGGAAACCCTGGCTGATAAAGGAAATGGAAATTATGCTTATATTGATAACCTGCAGGAAGCCAACAAATTTTTAGGAAAAGAATTTGCAGGTAGTATGTACACGATTGCTAAAGATGTTAAAGTTCAGATCGAATTTAATCCTAAATACGTAAAATCTTACAGGCTGATCGGTTATGAAAACAGAAAGCTCCGAAATGAAGACTTTACAGATGATAAAATAGATGCGGGAGAACTGGGAAGTGGGCATACGGTAACGGCACTTTATGAAATCATTCCTGCTAGTTTGAATTCAGAGTTTGTACCGAAAGAAAACAAATTGAAATACAGTTCCACTTCAGCATCTAAAAAATTTGAAGATGAATTGGCCACTATAAAATTCCGTTATAAACAACCGAGTGGAGATAAAAGTATGCAGATCAGTCAGGTCGTAAAAAATTCACAGACTTCCATTGAGAAAGCCAGTACGGATTTTAAATTTGCCACTTCCGTAGCTTGGTTTGGACTTGTTTTGAGAGATTCAAAATTGATTACCAATAATAATCTTAACGCTATCATCAATCTTTCAAAAGGAGGAAAAAATCAGGATGAAGAAGGATATAGATCGGAGTTTACAAGATTGGTAGAAAGTTATAAGACCATTCAAAAATAGTTTAGAAGCAGGCATTTCCAGATGTCTGCTTTAATTTTAAAATAAATTTTCAAAAATTATTGAAAGTTCGGAAATAATAATTATATTTGTGATAGTATTAAAACGAAACAAATGAAATTATCAGAAGCTAAAGAAAAATATATTCAAACTTGGGGAACATTTGCGACCAATTGGGGGATTAACCGTACAATGGCGCAGGTTCATGCCCTGCTTTTAGCAAGTGGAAAACCGCTCTCTACGGATGACGTGATGGAGCAGCTTGAAATTTCACGCGGAAATGCCAATATGAACCTCCGTAATCTGATGGATTGGGGAATTGTAAGAAAAGAACTCGTAAAAGGAGACAGAAAGGAATATTTTGTAGCGGAAAAAGACGTTTGGTTCTTATTTAAGCAGATCACGAAGGAGCGCAGAAAAAGGGAAATTGAACCGGTGATTTCATTCTTGGATGAATTGAAGAATATTGAAGATAAAGATTCAGATGGAGCCAAAGAATTTATTAAATTAATGGATGACTTTAGTTCGGTGACAGGAAAGATCAATAATATTATGGATCTAGCCATTAAAAGTGATGATCATTGGTTGGTAGGAAAGATCACCAATTTATTGAAATAATTGAGAAAGGATAGCTAAAATCCTTTTTTATTTCAATTTATCTTTCAAAAATTATTGAAAATACAAAAACTAATATAATGAAAAAAAACTGCAAATTCATGACCTGTCGTTGGGAAAATCTCGTTTATCTGAATTTTCATATTCAACCTGAGCTATTGTCAGGATTTCTACCTAGAGATCTGGAACCGGATACTTTGAATGGAAAAGCAATTATAAGTATTGTCTGTTTTGAGTTTTCAAATGCAAGGTTATTTGGCTTTAAGATCCCATTTCATCAATATTTTCCGGAAATCAATATCAGAACGTATGTCAAGAGAAAAGATAATGAAAATGTAAAAGGAATTTATTTTCTTTCAGAAATGGTTCCGAAATTCATGACCTTTTTCATGGGGAAATTCATCTATGGAGAGCCATTTTCCCTGCGAAATCTCAGAATTTTAAAAAAGGAAAAAGATCTGAATTACACGATCAGAGACTTGGTTTGTGAAATGAATATTGAAGCGGTAAAAAATAACTTCACCGAAAGTAGAGATCAATCAGAAGAGGAGCAATTTGTCATTAAAAGAAGCCTGGCTTTCTGTGGAAAAACAGGTCAGAGCAGTAAAGTATATGAAGTCAGGCATCAAAACTGGAACCTGATCGGCTTAAACAAATTGAATTTCTCCATTAATAAAATAAAGCATGTGGATTCCGCGATACAGAATGTGCTGTTAGAAACAACTCCTGCAAGTTTTTTTATGACAGACGGTTCTGAAGTGGAAGTATATAAAAATGTTTTTATTTGATTTTTAATTTCAAAAATTATTGAAAATATAATATTTATAAAATGTTTAATATCATTTCATATGGGTTGTTTCTTTCCATCAGCTTTTACATTACGATTGATGTAGGAAGAAGATGCTATAACGCCGGAAAATATTATCTGGAATACCTGATCCACGATCCTGATCTATGTTTAACGATCAACAGGATATTATTAGGATGTTATTATCTCGTAAACCTTGGATACATTGCCATCAATCTGACCTTTTGGGAAAAGGTAAACAATATGCAAGAAGTGATAACCATTACCGGTATTCGTACCGGGTATATTATTCTGATCCTCTGTGTACTGCATTATATCAACATTTTCACCCTTTATTTCTTAAGAAAAAAATTAACATTAAAATAAAATATCATGACAACAACTGTTTTAACTGCCACCTACAACTTTTCAGCGTATATGATCTATCTGCCAATTGTTATTACCTTAACGATTCTTGTTTCTCAATTCCTGTTCAAAAACTCTAAAACCTTTATGCTCGATATTTTTCATCAGAAAGAAGATATTGCTATGGCAACGAACTCCCTTTTCAAGATAGGATTTTACCTGTTGAATCTGGGTTTTGCATTATGCATCATTGAATTTTTCAAAATAGAGACGGTAGAAAGATTAGTGGTTTCCTTGAGCCGCAAAATCGGCGGATTTTCTATTTATCTGGGCGTGATGATGCTTCTCAATCTGCTGTTGTTTTTAAGAGGACGAAAACATGCATTAAACAAACATAAACAAACAATACATGAAAACACTGCTCTTTAAGATTTGGATGTACTTTACATTCAGGCTACAGAATAAAAGAAACAGGGGAGATTTTCTTAACCTTTAAATAATACTCATGAAAACTTTCTTTAAATATGATTATTATCTACAGATAACATTTCTAATAGCGTACAGTATTGGTTTTCTTATCAATTGGCTTTTTAATTTAGTGACAAATTATCTTCTGTATTTCTACTTTATTGTTGGAGGAATACAATTACTAAGCTATCTGCTAAGGGCTTTGATGGACTATCCAAAAGATTGGTTTTACAAGGTGTACGGAATTTCTATCCTGCCGGTTTGGACAATTTTATTGCTAATATGTATAGGATTAATGAAAGATATGGAAATAATAACGGAATTTTGTCTTATGATACTTGTGGCGGCTTTATTTTACAGCCCTATTTTAGCCTTGGGTTATGTATTTTACCTTTATCAGACAAATTCAAAATATAATCAGAAACAAAAAATAGCAAATCAAAATGCCTGAAATTTATTTAGAAACTCATATTAATGCGGATATCCATAACGTTTTTGATATCGCAAGAGATATAGATCTGCATCAGAAATCCACCTCAAAAACAAAAGAAAAAGCAATTGCCGGACGAACAAGCGGTTTAATAGAAAATGGAGAGACAGTAACGTGGAGAGCCAAACATTTAGGAGTGTATCAAACCCATACTTCTAAGATCATCAACATGGAAAAACCTTATCAGTTCACGGATATCATGCTGAAAGGAACCTTTAATTCTCTTCATCATCAACATGTTTTCAAAGAAAAAAATGGTGGAACTTTGATGATAGATATTTTTCAATTTGAATCACCTTTAGGGATTCTCGGACGATGGTTCAATACTGTTTTTCTTACCCGTTACCTCAGGAATTTCCTGCTGGAAAGGAATACAATGATCAAAAAAGAAGCGGAAAATCGTTCTTAACGGCAGTTGTTTTATGGTATGATATATGCAAAGACATACATATAAACCAATGAATTGATTTAAAAATTCATTTTAAAAGTAAATGTCATGAAAAAGTTTTTAATATCAACATTTTTGCTGTTAGGTTTGTCAATGAACGTTTATGCACAGAAACTTCCACCACGTCCGCCGGCTCCTCCTCATCCTTCCAAAAGTGAGATGATCAATATAAAATCCCGTGAGTTGGATAAAAAATATCAGGCAGAAAGAAAAATGATCCTGAATCACCCGATCCTAAGTAAGAAAATGAAACAGGAGCAGTTAAAGGCCTTAACAGCGAAATATAAAAGAGAAAAACAGGCACTCAGAAGGCAATAATGCGGATATTTTTGTCAAAAATTAAATGGCAGGGATTTAATGGTTTTTATTAAATTTTTAAATTAAAATAAAATTTATTGAAAGAGAATGCTTTTTGTGTTCTCTTTTTTATTTAAAATTTAATGAATCACCTATAGTGATACATTGCGACCTGAATTTGTATAAACATCATACATCCAATATTTTTCCTTAAATTCGCATAAAAATTTTTAAACTAATGAACTACGATATTATTGTCATCGGAAGTGGTCCTGGTGGATATGTTACAGCTATCAGAGCAGCACAATTGGGTTTCAAAACTGCAATTATCGAAAAAGAAAATTTAGGAGGAATCTGCCTTAACTGGGGATGTATTCCAACTAAAGCTTTATTGAAATCTGCTCAGGTTTTTCATTACATCAACCACGCTGAAGAATATGGTTTAAATAAAGTGGAAGCAAGCTTTGAATTCCCGAACGTAATCCAGAGAAGCCGTGGAGTTGCCAATAAAATGAGCAAAGGGATCGAGTTCCTAATGAAAAAGAATAAGATCGATGTTATTTTAGGAACCGGAAAAGTTCAGAAAGGTAAAAAAGTTTCCGTTACAGATAAAGATGGTAAAGTAACTGAGTATTCAGCAAATCATATTATTATTGCAACAGGAGCCCGTTCAAGAGAACTTCCAAACTTACCGCAGGACGGTAAAAAAGTTATCGGATACAGACAGGCATTATCTCTTCCCGAACAACCGAAATCTATGATCGTTGTAGGTTCCGGAGCTATCGGAGTAGAATTTGCTGATTTCTATAACACAATGGGAACTAAGGTAACTATTGTTGAGTTCATGCCAAATATTGTTCCTGTAGAGGATGAGGAAGTTTCTAAACACTTAGAAAAATCCCTGAAAAAATCAGGAATCGAGATCATGACAAATGCATCGGTGGAAAGCGTGGATACAAGCGGAAACGGTGTAAAAGCTAATGTGAAAACTGCTAAAGGAAACATCACCCTTGAAGCGGATATTTTACTTTCTGCGGTAGGTATTGCCGCAAATATCGAAAACATTGGATTAGAAGAAGTGGGAATCCAGACAGATAAAGGAAGAGTATTGGTAAACGAATGGTACGAAACTTCAGTTCCTGGTTACTATGCGATTGGAGATATCATTCCTACACAGGCTTTAGCTCACGTTGCTTCTGCAGAAGGAATTACATGTGTTGAGAAGATCAAAGGAATGCATGTTGAGAAAATCGACTACGGAAATATTCCTGGATGTACTTACTGTCACCCGGAAATCGCTTCTGTGGGTCTTACTGAAAAACAGGCTAAAGAAAAAGGATACGAGATCAAAGTGGGTAAATTCCCTCTTTCTGCAAGTGGTAAAGCTACCGCTAACGGAAATACAGATGGTTTCGTAAAAGTGATTTTCGATGCTAAATACGGTGAATGGTTAGGTTGTCATATGATCGGAGATGGTGTTACAGACATGGTTGCGGAAGCTGTGGTTGCCAGAAAACTGGAAACTACAGGTCACGAGATCATCAAATCTATTCACCCGCACCCAACTGTTTCTGAGGCAATTATGGAAGCAGCAGCTGCAGCTTACGGAGAGGTGATCCACATCTAAGAGATACTTAAAAATTCAAATATAAAGCGCAAAGGTTTTCTTTGCGCTTTTTTGTTTCCCAAATATGTGAAACGGCTTTGTCTGTCAAATTTAAAATATTACCTAAAAGTAGAATGGTATTGT
Organism: Bacteroidota bacterium; assembly: GCA_023426625.1. Classification (GTDB taxonomy): domain Bacteria; phylum Bacteroidota; class Bacteroidia; order Flavobacteriales; family Weeksellaceae; genus Chryseobacterium. The sequence goes on along the minus strand of JAFAAJ010000224.1, from coordinate 5,500 downwards.
TATAATAAAGTCACTAACTTTACTAGACAAAACCAAACACCATGAAATATTTTGATTTCCATTGTCATCCTGTTTTAAAACAGTTGTTTGCCGATCAGCCCAACATTGATGCCTTTATTTACAAAGACGATGTAGCCACACTTCCGAAAATGTGTTCCGATCTTCCCAATATCATCCAGACACAGACACACCAGTCTCAGCTTTCTGAATTCAGTGATGAGGTGATAATAGGAGCCGTGCTTTACAGTGTGGAGCGTTTCGTTGCAGATACTGTAGTTCCGCTTCGTAAATACCTTAAAAAGACCTCACAGTTCAAACTATCCGAAACATTGTTAAAAGATATTGTTGAGAATAGGAATAAGCCGTTCTCTGATTTTCTGATGAAAAGAACATTGAATGAATACCTTCAGTCTTCATCTTTTAATATTCTTACCAAAGAAAGCTTTAAAAAACCTCTACCGAAAAATAAAGTCAATGTATTTTTTACCATTGAAGGATGCCATTCACTGGTCGATAGTCCAAATTATTACACAGGTACTCAAAAGTATGATCCGGATGATATTCTGAATAATCTGGATAAGGTTGAAAGCAAAGTGAAAGTACTTTCGGTTAATATTACCCATCTTCAACAATCTAATTTATGTAATCAGGCATTCGGAATGCAGGTTGCCGACTCCAAGCCGTTTTTTCCATCAGGAAACGGGCTGGAAGATGACGGAAGAAAAGTGATACAGGGAATTTTTGACCGTAAAATCTGCGTAGATGTGAAACACATGAGCTATAAATCCCGTAAAGATCTGATGAATGAAATAGATTCAGGTAAATTTAAGAATGTTCAGCCATTGGTTTGTACGCATGCAGGATTTACAGGAATGCCATTTAAAGACTGGGCGGGACATATTCAGGTTAAAAGACCACTTTCAGGAGCACTATATGTGGAAGTTACCAAATCTCTTCATACCAAAAATGAACCGAGAAGACCGGGGTTTCCTACTTTTAATGCATCAACCATTAATTTATTTGACGAGGAAATTGTATGGATCGTGAAAAACGGCGGTGTGATCGGGATCTCGATGGACAGAAGGATCCTGGGATATGTAGATCGATTTGATGATGATCCGATCGGCATCACCGGAATGGAAAGAATCGTAGATAAAGAATTTTTTTCAAAATCAGAGTGGGCTGCCTTAGGAATAAAAAATGATAGCATCGGAAAGCTGATAAATGATGACGATTGTCTTTTTTTAGAAGAATTGGAAGAAGATACGGAAAGCGGAATTCCGCAACGTAATGAATATTTTTATGATCACATTCTCAATCATCTTAAACATTACTTTCAGGTTTGTTTGGATAGCGGTATTCCGATCAGTAAGGCTCAAAAGCACATAGCCATAGGAACCGACTTTGACGGGCTTATCAATCCGTTCATCAATATGCCTACCGTGAAAAATATGTCTGAAATACGAAACTATATTCACATGAATTTCAAATATTTCCTGAATGATCTTAAAGATTCCAAAATATGGGCAGATAAAATTGATATGGATACTTTTATGGAAGATCTTTTCTACCATAACGGCTACAGGTTTGTAAAGTCAAGATTTGAAGCATAGTAATTGAACTATCAAGGATTACGGTTTAGTATTGTTAAAATAATTTTAAATTCTGAACATTCATAAAAAATAGTCTGATTTCTCGCTCTGTTTTCTTAATTTTATTCTATGAATGTTGAGAAAACAGGGCTTGTTTTATCCGGAGGGGGGACTAAAGGAATTGCCCATGCAGGAGTCTTAAAATTTTTAAACGAACAAAATATTGAGGTAGATATTTTATCATGCTGTAGCGCCGGTTCTATAGTCGGATGCCTGTATGCTGTCGGGAAAACTCCGGAAGAGATTCTGGATTTCTTCAATTCTGTATATTTCTTTAACTGGAAACATTTCACCTTTAACCAGCCGGGATTGGTTTCTTCTGTGATATTCAGAAGTTATCTGCGACCTATTTTTCATGATATGAAATTGGGTGATCTGGATAAAAACGTTAAAATAGTTGCAACAGAGCTTGTTTCCGGGACACAGAAAATATTTGATGACGATTTTGAAGTGGTGGATGCTATCATTGCATCATGTTCCATTCCGGGAATTACCACTCCTTATATTATGGGTGAGGAAATGTATTGCGATGGAGGGGTTCTGAACAATTTTCCGGCAGATATTATCCGTGATAAATGCGATAAACTGATCGGGGTTTTTGTGTCTCCGCCTCATGAGATTAAAATAACTGATCTGAAATCCATCAAAGCGATTGTATCTCGTTCATACGATCTTCTTTCCTATAGAATAGAAAAAGTAAAATTCGATTACTGTGACTGGTTTATATCCTCGCAAAAACTGTCTGACTATGGTACTTTTGAGAGAAAAAAAGACCGTTTGGATGAAATTTTTAATATAGGGTATAATGCAGCAAAAGAAAGCTTTTATGAAAGTAAACTCTTTACGCAGTTAAAGCAATCTGAGACATAAAAAAATCCCGTTTTAACGGGATTTTCATATTTTTTTAAGATAAAATTTCTGTTTGTGTATAGCTTGCAAATGCTTCTTCCAGGCTTCCAAACTTACCTTTGAACTCGTCAATAGGACAATCCTGAAGGATATTTCCTTTGTGGATCAAAATAACGCGAGAACAAAGCGCTTCCACTTCCTGCATGATGTGTGTGGAAAGGAGTACGGTTTTTTCTTTCCCGATCTCTTTCACAACATTTCTGATCTCCAGAATTTGGTTGGGATCCAGTCCGTTGGTAGGTTCATCCAGAATCAGCAAATCCGGCTGATGAATAATAGCCTGAGCAAGACCCACTCTCTGTTTGTATCCTTTGGAAAGCTGTCCGATTTTCTTGGATTTTTCAGGAGTTATTCCTACCAATTCGATCACTTCATTCACTCGGCTTTCGGAAATTTTATGGATGTTGGCTACAAATTGCAGGTACTCTTTCACATACATTTCCAGATACAGCGGATTGTTTTCAGGCAGAAAACCTATTTTCTTTTTACTTTCAATAGGGAAATCGGTGATGTTGTTACCATTAAAAATTATTTCACCTTCATCTATCTTCAAAGCACCTACAATAGATTTCATTAATGTGGATTTCCCGGCTCCGTTGGGTCCCAGAAGTCCGATGATCTCATTTTTGTTGATCGAAATATTGATGTTGTTAAGTGCAGTTTGCTCACCAAACTTTTTTGTTAAATTGATTACCTGAAGAGACATAGTTTTAAATGATCTTTTTGCAAAAATAAAATAAAAAAACTCATTCGGACAGAATGAGTTGGTTATATTGTAAAAATTACAATTATTTTTTAGATTTCTTCGTAGTGGAAGGTGCGGTAGTGGAAGCTGTGCTTGATGTCGGCTTCGCGTCCTGAACATTATTTATTGTTGCAGGCTTTTCATACATGGCAGATTTTCCGTTGGTTTTTCCGAAGATTTTATCGATTTGTTTTTTGTTCAGGAACTGGGATTTTCCCACATATTTCCTGTTTTTGTTGATGAACTGGATAAACTGTACGGTCGGCTGTCCATAATTCTTCTCATAATGAAGTTCAATGATGTCATTAGGAAGTTCCAATGTGATATTTCCGATTGGCGTATCAATAAAACCGTCGGTGATCAATTTATATAAACCTTCAACATCTCCATTAATGTTCAGGAAAGAAAAAGATCTGAATGTATTCAGATTACTTGTATTGATATCCTGATAGTTGATGGTGAATTTATCTTGCTTTTTATATAAACCAACTGAATTATCTTTGCCAATTTCCACTAAAGTTTCGTTTTTTAACACTTTAATTTGCGAAAAAACAGAAATACCGAACATGCAAGTAAATAGTAGAAGAATTTTTCTCATTTTACTGAATTTTAATGTCTTATAAAATTGGTGTATCTAAATTATGTATAAAAACGCATAAAAGCAATCTTTATTGTCATAAGCAAAAGTAAGATTTTTTTTTAATATTAATGGGGAATATGGCTTTTGATCTTAACCTGCTTTTCGGGAAATATCGTGTTTTAACATAAATCTATTTTTATAAAAGTTATAAATGAGCTTCCTGTCTAAATTTTATGGATAAATCCCTAGTTCGACAACCCATCATTATAAATCCTTCATTTTTTAGTAATTGAAACAAATACCAAATGAGATATTTGGATGTTAATTTTAACTATTTTTGAAGTAAACTAAAACTACCACCATGAAAGACAAAAGTATTGCTGATCCATTTTATCAGCAGATTCAGAAAGAGATCGATAAAGTTGAAGATAAAGCCAACCGGTATATTTTTTCATTTTATTTTATCCGGATTACTCAAATTTTATTGACAGGAGCGATAACCGTTCTGTCAGGATTCGCAAAATGCCAGATTTGTATGGGAATAGATAAAGGCTATGTTTTGATTCTGGGGGTAATTGTAACGGCAATTACGGCAATCGATACCCTGTTTCAGATCGAAACAAAAAAGAATACCTATAAGCTGGTACTTTTTGAATTCAGATTTATCCGATCGGAGTTTGTATATAAATATATTCAGGGAAATAGATATGTTGATGCTCAGTCCAGAGATGAATTGTATGAAAAATACAAGAAAGCCAATACATATTCAAGAGATCTGATTGGAGGTGATTCAGAATAAAAAAGGAAGCTAACATTAATTTAGCTTCCTTCAGTGAGCGCGGGAGGAGTCGAACCCCCAACCTTTAGAGCCGTAATCTAACGCTCTATCCAATTGAGCTACGCACCCGGTTTAGGTTTGCAAATATAGCACTTTTTTACTTTCTTTGAAATATGAAACCAAGAATTTTACTATTATTTGCATTTTTTATTCTAATCTCCTGTAAAAGAGAACAAAAAATATCACCTTCAGAAGGCATCTTAATTTCAGAAAAACTACAATATACAGAACAAGGCGGGAGCTTGGAGGTAAAATCAGGGAATTTCACGTATAAAATCAATGAAAATAAACTTCCGTTCAAAAAAGTGATCCTGTTGAATGCAAGTATGGCTGGTTATATATCGGAATTGGGTGTAGAAAATATGGTTGTAGGAGTATCAAGTCCCGAATATATTTATTCCAAAAAAATTCAGGAGCTGTTAAAACAGGGTAAAATTCTCAATGTAGGAAGCGAACAGAAATATGAAGTGGAAAAGATCCTGTCCATAAAGCCGGATGTGATATTTACCAATTATGTGGCAAGCTTTGAGAACACCTATCAATTGCTTAAAAACAACGGAATTGAAGTCGTTTTTCTGGATGAATATACGGAACAGAACCCTTTGGAAAAAGCCGGCTATATAAAGCTCTTTGGAAGACTTTTAGGAAAAGAAAAAGAAGCGAATGTAAAGTATCAGGAAGTTGAAAAAAACTATAATGAACTGAAAAAACTGGCTTTGAAAGCCAAGTCAAGACCTGTAGTTCTTGCAAACGAAATGTATGGAGACGTTTGGTAT
>JAFAAJ010000197.1 GCA_023426625.1 Bacteroidota bacterium | reverse complement strand
ATCATGATCTACCCGAAGCTTACAGAGGCACACAAGGACGAACTGATCAACAAGCTGAAAAAAATAAAGCAGGATATTCTTGCGGGTGAAAGTTTTGACAGTCAGGCAAGGATTTATTCCGAAGATGAAGGATCTGCAGCAAACGGAGGATTGTATAAGAACATCAACAAAGGTCAGATGGTAAAGCCTTTCGAAGCTGCTGCTCTGAACCTTCAGGAAGGTGAAATTTCAGATCCTGTAGAATCGGAATTCGGTTATCATATTATTCAGTTGGTAAGAAGATCAGGAAAGATATACGATGCGAAGCATATTCTTTTGAAGGCAACTCCAACAGATGATGAGATCAAAACCGCTAAAAAGAAACTGGATAGTATCAGAACGTTGATCCTTGATGGTAAAATTACATTCAAGGACGCGGCTTTCAAATTCTCAGACGATAAAAAAACTAAATTCAATGCAGGTGTTATTACCGGAGGAGATGGTTCAAGCAAGATTGAAAGAGTGAGCATTCCGGGAACTATCAGTTATGAATTGGCAGGTCTGAATGAGGGTGACATTACAACCGCTTTTGATGATGAAGATAACAGAAGAAAGGTTGTTAAAATCGTAAAAATAGAAGAAGTGATTCCTGCACACCAGATTACTTTGGAAACAGATTATGACAGAATCAAACAAATGGCTCTCAATAAAAAGAGAAATGAAATGGTAGAGAAGTTTATCAACTCAAAACTACCTACAACATTCATCTCAATAGACGGCCGCTACGATTCTTGTAACTTTAAAGCCAACTGGAAAAAAGAATCTTTAAAAAAATAAAACAAAAAACCTTCAGAACTTCTGAAGGTTTTTTGTTTTTAGTAATTTTACAGCATGAGCAATTTTATAGATTTTAATTCGGCTAAAAAGCTTCACAAAATGCAACAGGATCAAAATAAAATCACACAACTTTTTAATATAAAATATCCCATCATTCAGGCAGGAATGATATGGCACTCCGGATGGAGATTGGCTTCTGCTGTTTCCAATTGCGGAGGATTAGGAATAATAGGAGCGGGAAGTATGTATCCCGACATTTTAAGAGAAAATATCCAGAAATGTAAGCAGGCAACAGACAAACCTTTTGGAGTGAATGTTCCTATGCTTTACCCTAATCTGGATGAGATCATCAATATCATTCTGGAGGAAGGAGTGAAAATTGTTTTTACCTCTGCCGGAAATCCGAAAACTTATACAGAAACATTACAGAAAGAAGGTCTGAAGGTAGCTCATGTCGTTTCCTCTACAAAATTTGCGATGAAATGTGAAGATGCAGGAGTGGATGCTGTGGTCGCAGAAGGATTCGAAGCCGGAGGGCACAACGGAAGAGATGAAACCACGACTTTCTGTCTGATCCCGAATGTCAGAAAACATATTTCCAAACCATTGATCGCTGCAGGAGGAATCGCTTTAGGTTCTCAAATAAAAGCAGCAATGATCTTAGGTGCGGACGGAGTCCAGATCGGGTCTCGTTTTGCGGCAACTATTGAAGCCAGCGCACACGATAACTGGAAAAGAAAAATCACTGAGCTTCAGGAAGGAGATACACATCTTACCTTAAAAGAACTGGCGCCTGTGAGAATGGTGAAAAATAAATTCTTCAATGAACTTGAAGAAATTTACCAGAATGGCAGAAATACAGAAGCACTTGTAACGGCTCTAGGAAGAGCAAGAGCTAAAAAAGGGATGTTCGAAGGCGATATGGAAGAAGGAGAACTTGAAATCGGACAGGTTTCAGCCTTAATTGATGAAGTTCTTCCCGTTGAAACTGTTTTCAGAAATTTACTGAAAGAATTTGAAGACGCAAAAATGCCGGTATTTTAGAAGTTGTAAGTTTTGATAGCACAGAAAATAATCGAAATAAAAGGTAAAAACCTTTACATAGACTATCACAATCTTTTTGAAAACAGACCAACGTTGGTCTTTCTCCATGATTCTCTAGGCTGTGTGCAGCTTTGGAGGGATTTTCCTTTCAGGCTTGCAGACGCTGTTCAGTGCAATGTTTTGGCTTATGATCGTTTAGGCTATGGAAAATCTTTCCCAATGTCTACTCATGAAAGGCAAAATAATTACATGGAACAGGAAGCAGATTTGTTGAATGACTTATTAAACGAATTAAATATCAAGGATACGGTTTTATTCGGTCACAGTGACGGAGGAACCATAGCGTTGATTGCTGCAGGCAAATATCCCGAAAACATAAAAGGTGTTATCTGTGAAGCCGGACATATTTTCGTGGAAGATATTACCGTGAAAGGTGTTCGTGATGCTTTGGAAGCATATCAGACGACTAATCTTGCAGAACGTTTGCAGAAATATCACGGAGGTAAGGTAGAAATGATGGTGAAAGCTTGGACGGAGATCTGGCTGAGTGATAGATTCCGTACTTGGAATATTGAAGATTGTTTGAAAAACATTACTTGTCCGTTATTATTCATTCAGGGAGAAGCCGATGAATATGGAACACTGGATCAGTTGGAAAAGACCATTGCTCGGGTAAGTGGAAAAGCAGAAAAGTGCATCATTCCCCATATAGGACATACTCCGCACAAAGAAATTCCTGAATTTGTTCTGGAAAGATCAACGGATTTTATCAAAACATTGCTCTAGCTGAGTATGAACTTTAATTACAAGTTCTTAAGCTCCCATTCAATATTATTTTTTGCCTGTTTCTCGTATCGGGCTATAAAATATTCTGTTTTGAAAATACTTTCCAGTTCCAAAAAATGCTGAAGAACTTTGCTTCTTCCCGGTTTGTAAAGAAGATCAGGATAAATAGAATACTCTTTCCTGATCTTTTGTGTGTAGTCTAAATAAGTATTATAATCTTTTCCCAATACGGAAAGATCGGCATCCAAGAGATAATTAGTATCCGACTGACCCGATTTTACGTGTGTTTTGGTCGCTAAAATCTGTTTGGAAATATCTTGTATGGTTTTCTCATCAATGTTGAGTTTTTGAAGCCTTGTTGCTGCAAATTCGGCACTTTTCTCTTCATTGGATTTGGAAAGGACATTGTAAACAATATCGTGATAGAAAACAGAAAAAGTAAGAAAAGGTATATCCAGTATTTTATCTTTTACGGAATCAAGTTCATAAAACATATGTTCAAGATGCTGTAAATTATGATAATATCTTCCTTTTTCAGAATAGTTTCGTTCAATTTCGAGCCATAAACTTTCACAAAGTTCCTGATCTTCGGAAAAAAGAAGACAGTTTTGGATAAATCTTTCTCTAAGAGCCATCACTAATAAAAAAGGAACTTTAAAAAGTTCCTTGATTTGCTTCTAAATTTGCTTTTAACTCAGCCCAGCCGCCACCATTGTAGCCGTCTTTCAAGCCTTGAGAATTAAGATATTCCAAAGCTTTTCCGCTTCTGTTTCCACTTCTGCAGAATAAAATTACAGGCTTTTCAATAGACAAAATTTCGTCTTTTCTTTCTTCTACTTCACCCAACGGGATGTTTTTAGCACCTTCTATATTGCCGTCCATTTCCAATTCCATAGGTTCACGAACGTCGATCAATTCATAATTACCTGATTTTATTACTTCTGTTAATGACATAACTAAATATTTTGAGTTAACAATTACGGATGAATAAAGTATTTAAGACATCCAAGTCCAACAAATTTATAAAATAATCTTAGTTTTGCAATGTAAAATCATGAATTCAGGTGCCGAAAAATATTCACAGTTGATAAAATCCAAAGCGGAAAAGTTTGGATTTCAAAGTTGTGGTATCTCAAAAGCTGGTTTTTTGGAGGAAGATGCGCTCCATTTAGAAACCTGGTTAAAGAATAATTTCCATGGAGAAATGAAATACATGGAAAATTATTTTGATAAAAGATTGGATCCCAGATTGCTGGTTGAAGGTTCTAAATCCGTTATTTCACTTTCTTACAATTACTTTCCGGAAGAAAAGATTTCATCTTTAGATAATTTTAAAATTTCCAAATATGCCTATGCGGAAGATTATCATGAAGTGATTAAAGAGATCCTTCGCGAAATGATGACGGAACTTCAGGAAGAAATCGGCGAGTTCGGATTCAGGGTTTTTGTGGATTCTGCGCCTGTTTTGGAAAGAAGCTGGGCAAAAAAATCTGGAATCGGATGGGTAGGAAAAAACGCTAATCTCATAACTAAACAAAACGGATCTTTCTATTTTCTGGCGGAGATCATTTGCGATTTGGAACTCGTTCCGGATCATGAAACCACCGATCATTGCGGAACCTGTAGGAAATGTATAGATGCCTGTCCTACCGATGCGATTGTTTCCGATAAAATTGTTGATGGAAGCAAATGTATTTCCTACGCCACTATTGAGCTGAAAAACGAAATTCCGGATCATTTCAAAAACAAAATGCAGGACTGGATGTTCGGCTGCGATATCTGTCAGGATGTTTGTCCGTGGAACCGGTTCTCAAAACCTCATCTTCAAAGCAGATTCCATCCTAATGATGCCCTCCGGAACTTCAAAAAAAACGAATGGAGAGAACTTACACAGGAATTGTTTTCGGAAATATTCAGGAAATCCCCGGTAAAAAGAACCAAGTTTGCGGGACTAAAGAGAAATATTGAGTTTCTGGAACAGACTTCGGAATAATCTTAATTTTTTAGATGATAATTCCTTTTTCTGGAAATTGAAGTTTCCAAACTAAGGCGGTTAATCGTCCGTTCCTTAAATTTCATCATTTTAAGGAGGAAAAGATTTCTTGTAATAAAAGTTATAGCATTTCCGTAAAAAGAAAATTGACTTTCAGGAGATCGAAATCTCACAGAAAATCAATGTTTTTTTTGTATTCTTTTAGGAGCAATTTTTACTCTTATTTTAAATCTTTTTTGTGATTTAGAAGTATTACTCATATTTTATTAATATTTCATTACTAAATTTAGTCATTTTTTCGATTAAAACAAATACTTTTACGTAAATAAAATTAAATTTTCATTAAAAACATGAATGTGAAAATGGTACTGATGCTTATCCTGAAAACACTCGGGATCATACTGGGAATTGTAGTGGTTTATGCTTTGTTAGGATATTTGCTGCCTTATATTGAGGTTTCTTCGAAAGATGACGGGCAGAAAAAAGAAATTCCGGTCTATATCTATACCAATGGCGTTCATACCGATATTGTGATGCCTGTAAAAAATGACCTGCAGGATTGGAGCGCGAAAATTCCGTTTTCAAATACGGTTTCCAAAAGAACCGATTACAATTATATTGGAATAGGATGGGGAGATAAAGGTTTTTATCTGGATACTCCAACTTGGGCCGATCTTAAATTTTCCACTGCTTTCAAAGCTGCTTTTTGGCTTAGTGAATCGGCGATGCACTGTACCTATTATGAAAAAATGAAAGTCGCCAATGATTGCAAAATGATCATGATCAGCAGAAACCAATATAAAGATCTGGTAGAATTTGTTGAAAATAAATTTGACAGAGATGCTAAAGGAAACTTCATTTTGATCCCTACAAATGCGGTTTACAGTGATAACGATGCTTTTTACGATGCCAAAGGAACATATAGTTTTTTATACACCTGTAACACATGGGCGAATGATGCTCTAAAAGCAGCAGGACAAAAAGCCGCTTTCTGGACTCCTTCAGATGTAGGCATATTTCAGCATTATAAATAAATCAATTTATATTAAAGATGTCTATTCCCGTTAATAAGGAAGAATTATTACAAGCGATTATCACGAATTATAGCAAGCTTAAACAGGATTTAAACACTATTTCACCTGAGTTTGCTGAGATCAAAGAATTGGAAGGACATTCCAAAGGAACTTTAATGAGCGTGAAAGATCTTCTTGCGTATCTTATCGGGTGGGGTGAACTGGTTATCAAATGGAATCATAAAAAAGATGACAACGAACCTGTTGATTTCCCTGAAACCGGGTTTTCCTGGAACGGGCTGGGTAAACTAGCCCAAAAGTTTTATGAAGATTATAAGGATGAAAATTTTCCCGGTTTGATTCAAAAATTGGATAAAACAGTAGAGGATATCCTGTCTCTGATCAGTAATAAAACCAACGAAGAACTTTACGGAAAAGACTGGTACGGAAAATGGACGTTGGGAAGAATGATACAGCTGAATACAGCTTCGCCTTACGCCAATGCAGATAAGAGAATACGAAAGTGGAAGAAAGGCTTATCCCTAAAATGATTTTTGAAAAAATAAAAAGCTATTCCAATGTTGAAATAGCTTAGTAGAGATATAATATATGATCTTATTATTTGATCACTTTTATATTAACTGCGGAAAAACCTTTCGGAGATTTCTCTTTTTCAAAAGATACTTTATTTCCTTTCTTTACAGGTTCCAGACAGTCGTTTTGATGGAAAAATACGTTTTCTTTAGCGTTGTTTTCTGTGATGAAACCGTATCCTTTTTCACTGAAGAAAGTTACGATACCCGTTTTCAGAACCTCTTCTTCCTCAATAGGAGCAGCTCCCAGCTGGATTTCTGTAAGATCTACTTCTTCACGTGCTTCCGGAGGAGTAGACGTTAATCTCCCATACTGATCTACGTAGACCAGCATATCGTCCAGAGATTTCCCTTTGTTGTTGTTTTCTTTGCGCTCTTCACGTCTTAGCGCCTTTTCTTTTTGTTTTTGGACTTTTTTCTTGAAATTTTCTTTTTTAGAGAAAGAATCTGCCATAAATATGTAATAATTAGTTATATGAATGTTAAACTTATGATACAGCTGTTAAAAGCTGTTGCTATATATTTTCATTTTGAGGGAACAATCCCATGCAGAAATGAAATGTTATTTGAGTACTTATGAATAATCTTTGATCTGCTTCTTTTTAAGAAAGTGAGTCGTCAATACTTATTCAGTTAATAAAAATGGCAGCTGAAAAAGCGAAACTGAAAGGAAAAAAATAGAATTTTTAAACTATAACAGAATAGCAAAGGCAGAAACCTGTTCTTTATACTCTACAAAGATACAATAAAATTACGGAATGACGGTGATTTTAAATGATTGATTATCAAAAATATATTTTAAACAGGGTTTTAGAAGAGGGAGATGTTCTTGAATTGAAAAAAGAAAGCTCTTGAAATCCAATGGATGACAAGAGCTTTTGTACCCAGGACCGATTTAACTACCATTACCCGATACCACAATGAAACAAAGAATTAAGAAAATACCCGATGAAACAAAGCAAAAGCCTTTAAATACTACTGCATGGGTTTAACAGCCATGAAATAGCAAAGTTTTTAGATTGCAGTTACAAGACCGTTCAAAACTTTATGAATGGGGAAAACTGGAAGGAAAAAGAAAGAAAATAACTCCGAAATAATGCAAAAACCATGAAAAAGCCTTCTGAAAAAACATTTTTTATTTTTTGATCTCACAATTTTACGGGGTATTCCAGCAAAACATCTACATTTATCATCATTTCATATTCATTATTCCTGCATTACGGAAACCCTCAAAAGAATAATAAAATTTTTATTATATTTGATCTAAATTTTAACGAAAACAAAAGCGTAAGCTGTTATTTAGGTTAGAGAAAACCGCTAATTTTTCCTCAAACAAACCTTAAAAATGACAGGCTTACGCCCATGTATCTATATGGGCATGGGGCGGGGTCTTTCTGGTTTGTTGGGTTCTTAGCGGTACCTCTCTAACGGATTGACCTTTGCTTCATGCCTTTTATATTTATATTAACATAAATAGAATGAGAAAAATATTTTTTATTTTCAAATGCGACAAGCTTTGTCGCTCTCCATGTATAACTTTACATTATATAACACTAGCTAGTAAAATATTTTACAATTTTATCACAATGACAACAAATCAAATATTAATTAACAACTAAACATCAATGACAAAAAAATTAGCTTAATTAAAATCTTAATGCTCTTTTTATGTACCGCTTTTATTTTCGGTGGATGCAGACAAGAACTATTAAAAGATGATGAAGAAAAATTTGACCTTAATGTATCAAAACTTCAAGTGGTTAAACTTTCAGATATTCCTCATGTCACTAAATACATTAAAAGTAGGACAGGTAGAAGTGATCTGAAATTGCCAATCGTAAATTCACAATTTGCTTTATCAAAGGGGAGTATAGACTTTACTAACCTTGAATCTTCAATGGTTGTTAAAAAAACTGATGGAAATAATGTTTACTATGTTTTCAGTATAGAAAATGAGGGAGACGAAAAAACTATTTATACTTATGAGGTTAAAGAAGTTAGAGAGGAAATAGTAAAATCAGAGATTATCGAATATGCCTCAGATGTTCGTTATGGTGACAAACCTTTTGAAGTGCTTAACGGATTTACAGGAAAGGTTATTTCTTATGATTTGGAAGGAAAAGAAATTTCTGTAAATAATTATTTGGATGGTGATAATGGTTGTCCTCCTACTAATCCTCCTACAACCTCTCCGGGAGGTGGAGTAACTATCCCCGGCAGTGGATTTCCAACTTTTCCCGGTGGGGGATGGATTGGTGGTTCCGGAGGTGGCGGAAGCTCAGGTGGTAGTTCTGGAGGTAGTGGAAGCGATTGTGGAGAATGGGTTTTCTCACACCATATTTGGGACAGCAATAATAATTTGACAGGCTATATTTATATTAATGACTGTGGAGAAACTAGATTGGAAGAAGCAGTCGATGAAATTTCTCCAAATGTTAATAAAGCTGCACTCACTGCGGATTGTAATGAAGGTTCGGGAATAATACTTATACCTATTAAAAATGCAACTCCATGTGAAAGAATAAAGGCTATTTCAAATGAAAAAACTTTTAAAGATAATATTACTGCTCTTGAAGGAATGACAGGTTATGACAGTGAAAGAGGCTATAGAATGGGCTACCCTCTTCCAAATACTAGCCAGACAGGTATTCAAAATCAGTATCTCCAAAATATGCCTGGAACAAAGCAAGTTGATCTTAAAGTATTTAGTAATACATTTGTAATAATGCATACTCATTATGACGGACTATATCCAGTTTTCTCACCAGGAGATATTATATTTTTTAATAATTGGTTAGTATGGGCAAAGTCGTGGAATGATATTCCTACTAACACCCCAAAGATTGATTTAAAAAACTTGACTTTTGTAGTTGTTACAAGTTATGGAACTTATATCCTTAAATTTGACGGCACGGATGTTGTGAGTTTACCAACATATTCACTAGCTGAAATAGAAAGTTTAAATAATGATTATATAAACAAATATCTAGATAAAGCTCATAACAATGGTAACTTCAATAGTGAAAAATTAGAAAAAGAGTTTTTAAAATTTGTTGGAAATAAGATGAATATGGCTGGATTAAAACTTTTTAAAAGGGAAAGTGATGGAATCAATACAGAAATATATCTTGAAAATGGTCAACGTAAAACAAATGAATGTCCATAATAACTATAAAAAATATAAAATGAAAAATAAATTTTTATTACTAATTTCAATATTATTAGTACAATTTTATTCCTCACAAGAATATCCTTTAGATTACAAAAATGATGTTCCTAATGGAGCATATTACAAAGATTTAAATAATGAGTTAGACAAATATGTAGGCTTATGGAAAGGAAATTGGAATGGAAAAACCGTTTATCTTGAATTGAAAAAATTGAAATATAAATTAGGTGACAGCTCTGATTATGTATATAAAGATATGATATTAGGTGAAAGAAAAATTATTAATTCAAGTGGAAATGTTGAAATAGATAGAATCTCTAATTTCGATTTTTTGCATCCTGAATTTATGGGTATTAATATTAATCTTAAAAACCCAAATATTAAAAGATTATACTTTTATTTAAAAAATATGTGTGGAAAAAGGGCAACATTAGATATAACTGATTTCAATAATTTAATAGACATTAACACGGGGCAATTAGTCCCACAGATGACTTTACATTTTGAATATTTACCAAGCATTTATGATGAAAACTGTATTCACAATACTTATGTAGATCAGCATGGAGACTTTCCAATAAATTTTCCTAAAGATATTGTACTAACAAAACAATAATATTAACTTAACCCTCAAATTATATTTGAGGGTTTTATTTTGTGCAGAAAAGTATGGATAAATTTTTAATTTCATTTTTATTGTTTTTAAATACAATTTTATTTTCACAGAATAGATTTCATATCTATGATAGTAAACAACAAGATACTATTTTTTATTATTCTGAAGGAGATGATGTTTTTAGATGTTCTGCAAAAAAAAATAGAGGTAGAGCTGACAAATGTGAAATAAAGGAATCAATGCCTTTCAATGCAGAAGAGTATAAAATCTGGATACGCATTTTGAAATGTAAGGATGGTAAATTCGTACCTTATAATAAAAATTATATTTATGATTTACCTTTTAAAAAAGGTCAATATTATAAAATAACTCAAGGGTACAATGGTGATTTTAGTCATTCTGATATAAATGCTATTGATTTTGAAATGCCTATGGGAACAGAAATTTTAGCTTCAAGGGATGGTTTAGTTATAAGAGCTATTCATCATCATAATAAGGGCTGTCCTTCACAAGATTGTGCTAAATATGGGAATTATATTTCTATTCTACATGCTGATGGAACAAGAGCTGACTATTACCATTTGAAGCACGATGGGGTAATAGTAAAAGCAGGTGACAAGGTGAAAAAGGGAGACTTAATAGGATATAGTGGAAATACTGGATGGAGCAACGGTTCTCACTTGCATTTTGTATGTTATTACAGTCCTAACTGTGGTACAAGTAATGAGAAGACAATTAAAACGCTTTTTAGAACAGGAGACGGCAAGAGAGTTGAATATTTGCAAGAAGGAAAAAGCTATTTAAAAAACTATTAAATAAAAAAGTTTCTAGCGTAAAGTTTAAAATTCGGCAAAATGTCGGCAAAATGGAAAATAAAAAAAGGTTTAAAATATTGATAACAATAAATTAAACCTTTAAAGTTGTACCCAGGACCGGGATCGAACCGGTACTCCTAAGAACTGGTGTTTGAGACCAGCGCGTCTACCAATTCCGCCACCTGGGCATGCTTTAAATTGGTGTGCAAATATAATAACTTTTTTAAGTATTTGAAAATTTTTTGTGAAGATTTATTTAAAATTCTATTTCCAAACCGTCGTAAGCAAGGTGCATTCCGTCCGGAAGTTGTTTATCCTCAATATCATGAAGCCCTAAATGATGACTGATGTGGGTTAAAAATAATTTTTTCGGTTTCAGTTCTTCATACAGCTGAATCACGTCCGGAAGGATAAAATGGGCGGGATGCGGATCAAACTTTCGGATACAGTTAAGAACCAGAACATCCAGATCTTTCAGTTTTTCTTTCTCCGTTTCTGAAATAAAATTGGCGTCTGTAATGTAGGCGAGTTTTTTAAACTTATACCCAAAAACCGTGATCTTATAATGAATGACCTCAATCGGGGTGATCTCCGTATCTAAAACTGTGAAAGGCTCATTTTCGATTTCGTGGAGATCAAAAGCCGGAGCTCCGGGATATTTTACATCGG
>JAFAAJ010000196.1 GCA_023426625.1 Bacteroidota bacterium | reverse complement strand
ATGTCAATGCGTCGGCAATTGATAAAAAATATGCTCTGGATGGATGGTTTGATACCACAATGCCCGATATTAATCAGAAAAATCCTTTAGTTTTAAAACATCTGATTCAAAATGCGATCTGGTGGATCGAATATGCCGAGTTAGGAGGATTCCGTGTAGATACCTATCCTTATAACGATAAAGAATCCATGGCGAAATGGGCAAAAGCCATCACAGATGAATATCCCAAATTCAACATAGTAGGAGAAACCTGGCTGAATACGGCCGGACATATTTCTGCATGGCAAAAGAACTCAAAGACAGGAGAAGCAGCCAATTACAACTCCAATTTACCTTCCGTAATGGATTTTATGCTGTATGGAAACCTTCCGAAAGCTTTAAAGGAAAATGAAGGTTGGGATACGGGAATGGCAAGACTTTATGATGGATTTACCAGCGATTTCCTGTATCCGGACATCAACAATGTAATGGTTTTCTTTGAAAATCATGATACGGAAAGATGGAACGAGATCTTCAATTCAGATCCTAAATCCTATAAAATGGCACTCTCTATCATTGCTACCGTTCGTGGAATTCCTCAGATCTATTACGGCTCAGAAATAGGAATGAGAGGAGATAAAAATAAAGGAGGAGATGCAGATATCCGAAGAGACTTTCCGGGAGGTTGGAAATTGGATCAGCAAAATGTTTTCAATCCGGTAAATCAGACAGCTGAACAAAAAGAATTTCATCAGTTCACCCAAAAATTATTGAACTGGAGAAAAAGTAAGGAGGTGATCCATGCCGGGAAAACTAAAAATTATGCGCCGCAGGACCAAGTGTTTGTGTATTTCAGATATAATGAAAAAGAAAGCGTGATGGTGATCATTAATAATAGTGAAAAAGATCAAAAACTGGATTTAAAACGTTTTTCCGAATCTTTAAAAAATGCTTCAAAAGGTATGGAAGTAATTTCCGGAAAGGAATTTTCTTTACAGAACAGCCTGAATGTTCCGGCCAAAACACCACTTATCATCGAACTACAAAACTAAATTTTAATTAATAATAATGAAAAAAATAACCGTTTTTTATACCATTCTTCTTTTATTGACAGGATTCACGGCAATTTCGGCCCAGTCAGAGAATAAAAAACTTGAAAAAGAGAAAAAAGAGATCGGAGCGATGCTTGATGCCTTCAATATAGTAGCGGCAAAAGCAGATTTCAATGCCTATTTTGATTACTTTGCTGATGAATCAACTTTCATTGGAACGGATGCGACTGAAGTTTGGAACAAAAAAGAATTTATGGTTTGGGCGAAACCTTACTTTGATAAAAAAAGAACCTGGAATTTTACCGCGTTAAAAAGAAATATCTATTTCAGTAAAGACGGAAAAACAGCTTGGTGTGATGAATTACTGGATCCCCAGATGAAAATCTGCCGAGGTTCAGGAGTAGTTGAAAAGATCAATGGTCAGTGGAAAGTAAAGCAGTATGTTCTTTCAGTTACGGTTCCCAATGAAGTGGTAGATAAGGTTGTAGCAGAAAAAACTGCGATCGAAGACGTGTTGATCCAACAATTAAAAACGAAATAATGGATTCTTTACATACTTCACTTACGAAAAGAAAAAAGCCCAATTTATCCATCCTTCAGATCATTAATATGAGTATGGGTTTTTTGGGGATTCAAATGGCTTTCGGGTTGCAGAACGGAAATGCAAGTAGGATTTTGGCTAATTTCGGAGCCGATGTTCATGAGCTTTCCTGGTTTTGGTTGGTAGCGCCTGTTACAGGTCTGATTGTTCAGCCTATCATCGGTCACATGGGTGACAATACCTGGAGTCCGTTGGGAAGAAGAAAACCTTATTTTCTAATTGGTGCGGTTTTATGTGCAATAGGTTTGGTGATGCTTCCCAATGCAGCTTCAGCGACTCAGGTAATGGCGGCTAATGTTTTATTGATGGCGGTGATTTTCCTTGCTATGATGGATGCTTCGATCAATGTTGCGATGGAACCTTTCCGTGCTTTGGTAGGCGATATGCTTCCGAAACATCAGGCAACGATTGGTTTTTCCGTTCAGACAATCCTGATCGGGATCGGTGCAGTTGTGGGCTCTGATTTACCTGGTTGGCTAACCAAAATGGGAATTTCCAATGAAGCACCGAAAGGATTTGTGGCAGATAACGTGATTTATGCTTTTTATATTGGAGCAGCGGTGTTGATACTTTCCATTTTATATACAATTTTTACCACTAAAGAATATTCACCTGAAGAATTTGCATCATTTGAAGGCGGTAAACCTGTTGTAAAAAATGAATCAAAGCTTTCTGATATATTCAGAGATTTTAAAAATGCACCTTCTCAGATGAAAAAATTGGGAATTGTGCAGTTCTTTTCCTGGTTTGCACTGTTTACGATGTGGGTTTTTACGACCAATGCTTTAGCGACCCATCATTTTGGACTGTCTCCTGATGATACCCATTCAGTAGAATTTAACAAAGCTGGAGATTTAACGGGAAGTCTTTTCGGAAGCTATAATTTTTATGCCATAATCTTTGCTTTTGCTCTGACTCCGATTGCGAAATTCATAGGTAAAAAGCAAACTCATGCTTTAGCATTGACTTGTGGAGGACTGGGACTGATTTCTATGTATTTTATAAAAGATACAGGCAGTCTTTGGATCTCGATGGTAGGATTAGGTTTTGCATGGGCAAGTATTTTGGCAATGCCTTATGCCATGTTGATAGACTTCATTCCGCAAAAGAAAATGGGAGTCTATATGGGAATATTTAACTTTTTTATTGTGATGCCGCAAATCATCAATGGAGTTGTCGGAGGACCGGTTG
>JAFAAJ010000085.1 GCA_023426625.1 Bacteroidota bacterium | reverse complement strand
GTCGAATTAAAAATCGCTTACCACGAAATTCAGGAAGTAGTCATCAGCAGATTTAAGCCTACCGGAAATCTCCGCTACGATGTCAATGCATTGAAAAAAGAGGATAAAGGACTTGCCATCAAAAAAGTAATTGGTCTTCCGGAACCTAAAGGAGATGGCACACCGCCGGAACTTCCATTGGCAGGATTCAGAGATGGAGGTCTGACTTTCAGTATAGAAAGCATTTATGATGTTTTATCAGGCGAAAGAAAGAAGAAAGAAAGGTATATCGCTTATGAAAGGATGAACAATTCTGTTTCACAGATCAAGAATTATCTGGGAAAAGATTATTTTGTTAGGTTAAAAATTCCGGAAAATCTGATCGACAATTTCCTTCAATTTGTTTATACTTCAGAAAATATTCAGGCTTATGTTCTTTCCGGTAATTTTGAGGCTATTAAAATGCCGATCGAAAAATATTTACCTATTTATCAGAAAAGACTCCGAAACTCTCATTTACAGGAAATTGTAAATTAAATTGAATTTAATTCTCATAAAAACACATCTTTTGAGATCTTGGCAGGCTTCTTGAAGAAAATGAAAATTGTGTTCATATTAATTCTGTTTTCTTAGGATCTAAAATAAATTTTAAATAATCTCGTTTTAGAACTAAATATTAAACACAAATAGAAGAAAAAGCACTTTTATTTTGAATTTTAATATTAATAAATGAAAAAATTAATTTTACTTTTTAGCACTGCTTTTCTATGTGTTAACCTTTATGCTCAGAAAAAAGGCAAGGATTACAGCAATATTTTGAAAAGCAAAAACATCTATGAGATCAATGCTTTTTTAAGAGATGCTCATCCGGATGATCCCAGAAGATCCGTACTGAAGCCTAAAGTAATGGATATGATGAAGGAATATATTAAGAATGCTCACCCTGCAGATCAGAAAGTAAAAGGAATGCAGGAAATGCTTGCTCTTTTAAAAAGAAGACCTTCCACCAAAATCACTTTTGATGAGATGAATGCCATCATCAAACAAAAGCAGATCGCTAAATACAAAGCAGAACTGGCTGCTAAGCAATCACTGGTAAAATACACGCCCAGCAATGCCCAAAATGTATTCGTAGCCAATACGGCTGCCGCAGCCAATACTGCTGCTATACCGGACGTAGAAGCTGAGGAATTCAACATGTTGATGGCTGTCTCTCCCGTGGAGCATAAAAATAAAACGGTAAAAATCCTCAATTCCCTTTTTGATAATGATCCTTACAGCAAAGAATGTATCGTTCTTATCGAAAATAAGTCGGATTGTAATATTATCGTAAGAATGGAAGGAGTCGGAACAACAAAATACAGACTTGCTGTCCCAGCCCATGAAGAAAACTCTATTGTTGTACAGAAAGGAGATTATCTCTTTACAAGTCTTGTATGTGGAGCGCAGTATGCTTCTCAGAAAACCATTCAAAAACCTCTTATGGTTGCTTTGGGAGCTTCACACAAATAAAAAAAATCATCAATACTTTAACATCAAACAGGGTCTTTTATGACTAAATTTTGCTATTTTTGCGGGATTTTATATACTACTCATGGGTAAAAATAAGCTAGCAAGATTTACAGAAAACAAAACATTACCAAACGTTATTCAGCCTACCAGAGATGAAGCTTTAAACGGATTTGATCTTAAAGGAAAATGGAGATCTGATTTCTTTAAAAACGAGCATCCGATCGTTCTTGAACTGGGTTGTGGAAAAGGGGAATATTCTGTAGGTCTTGCCAAAACATTCCCTGAAAAAAACTTTATAGGGATTGACATCAAAGGAGCCAGATTCTGGTTTGGAGCTAAAGAAGCCGTGCAAAATGACATGAAAAATGTTGCCTTCTTAAGAACCCAGATAGAACTTGTAGATTACTTTTTTGACGAAAATGAAGTAGATGAAATCTGGATCACATTCCCGGATCCGCAAATTAAATATAAACGGACTAAACACAGATTAACCCACCCAGATTTTTTAAACCGGTATAAAAAATTTCTCAAACCTGGCGGAATCATTCACCTAAAAACGGATTCAGAATTTCTGCATGGCTATACTTTAGGTTTATTGCAAGGTATGGGGTATGAAATCCTTACGGCACACCATGATATTTATGGCGCTCCGGAATATGAACCTAACACTCCTCATTTAAGAGATATCAGAACCTATTATGAAGAACTGTTTTCTGCTAAGGGAAAAACCATTACTTACATCAAGTTCCGAATTAAATAGAACAATAAATAAGTGAACTTCACTTTAAAAATCATAAGGGCTGTAATTTTACAGCCCTTTTTGTGTACAATTACTTTTGAAAAACGGAACTGCTTTTACAAAAAATAAAAAGTAAACATTTCCGTTAACAAGGTATGTATATAAAAAAGCTACTTCCTTGTTCCCTGGCTATTGCTATCGCATTACTGAATAGCTGTGGAAGCGTAAACAATAACAGAAAATACCCGGAGAAAAGGCTATCTCCTCCATCAGCAAATACAGGAAGTAAAAACACTTCCGCGGCTCAGGTTGAAAGAGAATATCAGGCGCTTATCAAGACGTATAAACCCGAAACAGCGGAGGTTTTGACAGATTTACTGAATGATTCCTCCAACAGTCCAAAAACATCCATTACAATAGAAAATAACTCCAATTGTAATATGGTCCTGACAATAAGCGGGAATAATTATTTCAAAAAAATACCGATTGCCGCTCATAAAATCGGAACAGCCATGGTATTAAAGAATCAAAATTATAATCTGTCCGGAATGGTGTGCAATTCAGTATATCAAAAAACTAAATTCATTACAAGCACTTATCATATAGCCCTTACGAATTAAAATAAAAAAACGCTGAATTTAAATTCAGCGTTTTTTTATGTTCAAGAAAATCTTTGATTATTCTCCGTCGAAATCAGCATCTGTATCAGCAGATACTTTTTCTCCTTCTTCTTTAGATTTTTCTTTATCTGCTTTTCTCTGAGACTGTCCTTCTTTGATAGATTCAGCAACTACGCTTAAGATCATATCGATAGACTTAGAAGCATCATCGTTTCCTGGGATAACGAAGTCTACTTTTCTAGGATCAGAGTTTGTATCAACGATACCGAAAACCGGAATACCTAATTTTTTAGCTTCTGTTACAGCGATGTGTTCTCTCAAGATATCTACTACAAATACAGCAGATGGAAGTCTAACCATGTCAGCGATAGAACCTAGGTTCTTCTCTAGGTTAGCTCTTTGTCTGTCTACCTGAAGTCTTTCTTTTTTAGATAAAGTTTCGAACGTACCATCTTTTTTCATTTTGTCGATGGAGTTCATTTTTTTAACAGCCTTTCTGATAGTAACAAAGTTTGTTAACATACCTCCTGGCCATCTTTCTGTAATATAAGGCATATTAAGTTCAGAAGCGTGTTTAGCAACAACTTCTTTCGCTTGCTTTTTAGTAGCTACGAATAGAACTTTTTTACCTGCAGAAGTTAATTTTTCTAAAGCGTTACAAGCTTCATCCAATTTAACTGCTGTTTTATGTAAGTCTACAATGTGAATACCATTTTTCTCCATAAAAATGTATGGAGCCATATTTGGGTTCCACTTTCTCGTCATGTGACCGAAGTGTACACCAGCCTCTAGAAGGTCTTTTACATTTGCTTTTGCCATGTTTTCTGTTTTTGTTAGTTTACTTTCCGTCTTTTAAACAATCAACAACTTCTTTAGATGGGAGAAGCGTTTGGATGCTAAACGTAACGGGCAATTTTTAAAATTAGATTAATAGATTTCAGATATAAGATCGCAGACGAAAAAAAGTCTGAAATCTGACATCTCCAATCTGATGTCTGAAAAAAATTAACGTTTTGAGAATTGGAATCTCTTTCTTGCTTTTTTCTGACCTGGCTTCTTTCTTTCCACCATTCTTGCATCTCTTGTAAGTAAACCAGCAGGCTTCAATGCTAATCTGAACTCAGCGTTGATTTCGCATAAAGCTCTTGAAATACCTAATCTGATAGCTTCTGCCTGACCTGTATTTCCACCACCGAATACGTTTACGGTAACATCATACTGACCAACAGTTTCAGAAAGGATAAACGGTTGGTTTAATTTATAAACCATTACGTCTGTAGAGAAGTATTCTTTAGCATCTTTTCCGTTTACTGTAATGTTTCCAGAACCTGGTTTTACATAAACTCTAGCTACAGAAGTTTTTCTTCTTCCGATTTTGTGAACTATAGACATATTAATTATTTAAATTCGTTAACATTAATTGTTTTAGGCTGTTGAGCTTCATGCTTATGCTCAGTTCCTTCATATAAATAAAGGTTCTTCAATAAAGCAGCTCCTAATCTGTTCTTTGGTAACATACCTTTTACAGATTTTTCCAATACTTTTAAAGAATCTTTCTTTTGAAGTTCAGCCGCAGTCATAGACTTTTGACCTCCAGGATAACCTGTATGCCAGATATAAGTCTTATCGTTCCACTTGTTTCCGGAAAGGCTAACTTTCCCAGCGTTCAAAACGATTACGTTATCACCACAATCTACGTGAGGTGTAAAGTTCGTCTTGTGCTTACCTCTCAAAATCTTTGCAACCGTAGAAGCTAATCTACCTAACGGTTGTCCTTCAGCGTCTACCACAACCCATTCTTTATTA
>JAFAAJ010000052.1 GCA_023426625.1 Bacteroidota bacterium | reverse complement strand
TTTATAGAAAGTAATAATGTAAATAGAAAAGGCTATAGCAGAAAGGGGGATAAATACCGATACAAAATAATTAGAAAAGTTGGAAATTATTACGAAATTGCAAGCCAAATTCCCAATCAAAACCAGGTCTTACTTTTTAAATTATATATAAAATAGAAAGCAAATACACATTTAGTTACCTTAATTAATATCATAAAAACAAACAATGCAAAATAAAAATTACGAAAGAGTTCTCAAAATGTCTTTTGCCGGAGTTTATCCCCATTATATTGCAAAAGCAGAAAAAAAGGGAAGAACAAAGGAAGAAGTTCATGAGATCATTTTCTGGTTAACGGGATATGATGAAGAAACATTTCAGAAGCTTCTTGAAAACAAGACGGATTTCAAAACGTTTTTTGAGCAGGCTCCTCAGATCAATCCAAATGCATCATTAATAAAAGGAGTGATTTGTGGCTATCGTGTAGAAGATATTGAAGACGAGTTCATGAGAAACATCCGTTATCTTGATAAACTTATTGATGAGTTGGCTAAAGGAAAAGCGATGGAGAAAATTTTAAGGAAATAACATTACATAAAAACGTTCTGAAACAGAGCGTTTTTTTATTTTCATCTCTTCCTTATCTCACAAAACTTTCCGAAATTAGCAATCTGTGTGTTAAATACTTATTCAATGAAATAAAGAAAAATTTAATTAAAACAAACAGCAAAACTTAGGATAAGTTTTCTTCGGGGCAGGGTGAAATTCCCTACCGGCGGTTACAGTCCGCGACTCCTTTCAATCGAAAGGACTGATTTGGTGGAATTCCAAAACCGACAGTTACAGTCTGGATGGGAGAAGAAAATGGAACGATCAGTAAGCCTATTTCGGTAGACTTACTGTATTGTATTTCATTTCCATGTACCGAAGAGCTATTTAACTTTTAAAAGTAAATACAACATGGAAACATTATTAGAAAATTTTGGAGCGACCTCCAAAGAACGTGTAGAAAATGCACTTCTTACACTGCAACAGGGCAAAGGCATTATCTTAGTAGATGATGAAAACCGCGAAAATGAAGGCGACGTCATCTTTCCCGCCTCCACGATCACAGAACAGGACATGGCACTTCTCATCCGCGAATGCAGCGGAATTGTCTGCCTCTGTATTTCCGAGGAAAAAAGCAGGCACCTCAACTTACGTCCAATGGTAGAAACCAATACCAGTAAAAATCAAACCGCATTCACAATTTCCATTGAAGCCAAAGAAGGGGTTTCTTCAGGAGTCTCGGCAAAAGACAGAGTAACAACGATCAAAACAGCAACAGCATCAAACGCAAAAGCTGATCATATCGCAAGTCCGGGGCATGTTTTTCCTCTCATCGCAAGAAAGAATGGGGTTTTAGAAAGACGGGGACATACGGAAGGAAGCGTAGATCTCATAAAATTGGCCAATTTAGGTGAAGATGCCGTGCTTTGTGAACTGACCAATGAAGACGGCTCTATGGCAAGACTCCCGGAAATTGTAACATTTGCGAAAAAGAAACAAATGAGCGTGGTCACCATTGAAGACCTCTATTCATACCGTAAAATGGAGATCAGCAAAAATTAGAAAATCAGCATTTAACACACAGTTTATAGCCGTTCAAATACAAAAGAACGGCTTTTTTATTTCATATCTCACAATAAATTATTGTTAAATACAAAAAACATTTCCCTACTTGAACACTTATGCTTATCTTTAGCCCCAAAAAATAAGCTATGAAAAAACCTCTCTTTTTTTTATTAGCAGCATACAGTGTATGCTCAGCACAAACCACCATTACCAAGGCGTTCAACGATCCTGTTGTGGGAGATGTGATAAACAGTTACTCAGTAAACGGAACCGTGGATAATTCCGCTACTGGAAATGGCGCAACTTTTAATAATGCCAGTTTAACACAAGGTGCAGCAGCCAATGCCACTTATGAGACGCCTACTGCCGCGGAAATTACTTCATTCCCGGGATCAACCATTAAAATGGTAAGCACAGGAAATACCATCTTTTACAAGGCTTCAGCTACTAAACTTGAAATAACAGGAGTGGTAACTCCGGATGCAACTCAGAGTTTTGCACAGGATAACGGTACTTTCATTACCTATCCGGCAAGTTTCGGTCATTCGGAAACGGATAATGCGAAAGGTACTTTCACCTCACCTACCGCTTCAGGACGTTTCAAAGGAACGATCACCACCACTGCAGATGCACAAGGTACTTTAATTGTAGGAACAAAGACTTATACCAATGTTCTTAGAATAAAATCGGTACAAAACTTTAACCTTTATCAGACTTCTGACACCAATTATCTTTTCTCTATAGGTACCATTACCAATACGGCATACACCTATTATGACAGTACTCATAAATTTCCGATCCTAAGTTCTACAAGCGGATCATTGAGTGTACCGCTTCTAAGCATTAACCAATCTACTTCCGGGGCGCAAGTGTTAAGTGACGTTTTTCTGGCAACAGCCGACACTGCAAAAAAAGAAGGATTTAAAATTTATCCAAACCCTGCTCAGGATTTCATAGAATTTAAAGGCAATAACGGGAACTATTCTACCGCCAACATCTATACTCTGGACGGAAAGCTGATCAAAACATCAGATATTACTTCAGGAAGAATGCAAATATCAGAATTACCTCAAGCTAATTATTTCATTGAAGTTTCAGGGAAAGATGGAAAATCTCAGACCGTGAAGCTTATAAAAAAATAAGAGCCTTTTAATATTAACCTTAAGATCCGTTCAATTGAGCGGATCTTTTACTTTTCAAGCATATTCATTTACTATTAAACAATTAATGAATAATTCAACCAATTTTGATATTTTAAATAATTATTGCCCGCTTTTTGCTTTATAAAAACAACACCCATCACTGAATGTTTAATGAAAATTAAAATTATGAAAAAGTTATTCTTTATCATTCCTTGTTTTCTTTTTTCACAGACAAACGCGCAGGAAATTACAGGCAATACTTCTTCCGAAAAAATGAATCTCGTTAAAACCAATGTTACGGGATATGTTTTCAGGAATATTAACCTGTCTTACGAGAGAATATTCAACCAATGGTTTTCTATGAGTCTCGGATTCGGAACGATGCCTGAAGGAAAAGTCCCTTTCATGAATGCTTTTTTAAGTGACGAAGATGAAGACCGTTTTCAGAATCTTCGGGTAAAAGCAACTCATTTCACCGTTGAACCCAGGTTCTATATTGGGAAAGGTTATGGAAAAGGATTTTATTTTGCCCCATATTACCGATATTCAAGTGTGAGTTCCAATACTTTT
This sequence comes from Bacteroidota bacterium, assembly GCA_023426625.1. Classification (GTDB taxonomy): domain Bacteria; phylum Bacteroidota; class Bacteroidia; order Flavobacteriales; family Weeksellaceae; genus Chryseobacterium. The sequence goes on along the minus strand of JAFAAJ010000052.1, from coordinate 1,543 downwards.
GATTTTTACTATGACTATAATGCCATAAACGGGGTTACTTATCAGATCCCTCTTAAAGGTACCGGAGACACCAATGGAAACAGTGGCGGACTGATGATCGGGGTACAGTTCTTTTTAACACGAAGTCAAAACCTGGTATTGGATCTTTGGATCGCGGGAGCACATTATGGAAGCGGAAAAGGTGATTTTGTTCTCACAAGTGATTATACACTCACCCCGGATATGCAGGCTCAGCTGAAAGAGGAGATCGAAAATCTGGATATTCCTTATGTAGATTATACTGTAGAGACTAATCCCAACGGGGCCAGAGTAAAAATAGACGGACCTTGGGCCGGATTCCGAAGTGGATTATCCATCGGGTATAGGTTTTAGAAATATAAATTTTGCTTAAAGCTCGGCGGCTCAGATTTCATCTGAACCGCCGAGCTTTTTTAACTATAAACCTGCTTGAATTTTTCAATCAGGCTATCGAGGTTATGACGCTGTACGTAAACGCTTTTTATCTCATCATATCTTGGAGATCTATAAAATACTTCGTGAAAGTCCATGCTTCCGTTTCCCACCTTTACAACTTTTTGTACATCAATATTCAGCTTTTTCAGCTCATCTCTCAACATTTGAAATTCATCCTGGATATTACTCATTTTTCACCTATTTTTAGTTTAACTTATTTATCAGCACAAAAAATATAATCTATATTAAACAATCATTAACAAATATAAAATATTCCTACGAATAAAAATAATCAAAACAGAATAGACTTAATAATATTTAAAGATATTATGTTGAAATAAAAAAGAGAGCTTTCTGCTCTCTTTTTTTATGATCTATTTTATTATTACGATTTTTTTTCTTCTTCCATTTCCACTTCATGTCTTAACTGTGCTTTATATAGTGTGGCATAATATCCGTTTTTATCCAGAAGTTCCAGATGTTTTCCTTCCTCTACAATTTTTCCATGTTCCATGACAATGATCTTATCTGCCTTTTCAATGGTTGAAAGCCTGTGAGCAATAATAATCGATGTCCTGTTTTTTGTGATTTTCTCTGTAGCTTTCTGAATCAGTTTCTCACTTTCATAATCAATAGAAGAAGTTGCTTCGTCCAAAATAAGTATCTTCGGATCGGATAAATAAGCTCTTAAGAAAGATAAAAGTTGTCTTTGCCCTAAAGAAATGGACGAACCTCTTTCGCTCACTACATAATCATAACCTCCCGGAAGCTGCTCAATAAACTGGTCTACTTCAATTTCTTTAGCAGCAGCCTTTATTTTATCCAAAGTAATGGTTTCGTCTCCAAACGCCAGATTTTCATAGATGCTTCCGTGAAACAGGAAAACATCCTGCAATACGACTCCAATGTGACTTCTCAGATTATACAGCTCATACTCTTTCAATTCAATATCATCAATAAAGATTCTTCCCGAGTTAATGTCATACAATCTTGTGATCAGACTGATAATGGTGGATTTTCCTGCACCTGTAGCTCCTACAATAGCCACCGTTTCCCCGGGATTTACTTTGAAGTCTATTCCTTTCAGCAC
>JAFAAJ010000024.1 GCA_023426625.1 Bacteroidota bacterium | reverse complement strand
CAAAAATGCAGGGATCTGAAGAACGTCAACATATTGTGCCGCCAAAGCTGCATGTTCGTTTTCATGAATGTCCGTTGTGGTAGGAATATTGAACGTCTCGCCTACCTTTCTAAGAATCTCCAGAGATTTTTCTTCTCCGATGGTAGTAAACGAGTCTACCCTGCTTCTGTTCGCTTTTTTGAAGCTTCCTTTGAAGATATATGGAATGTTATATTTATCCGTAACTTCTATTACTTTCTCGGCAATTCTCAGTGCCATATCTTCACCTTCAATAATGCAGGGACCGGCAATAAGGAAAAAGTTTTTGGAATCTTTGTGACGTATATTATCTAAATACTGAATCATTTAATCCTGAGTTTTATTAATTATATTTTCTAAATTTTTCACGTTCTTTCTATATCTTTCTTCATCTTCTTTTTTCAGAACATTAAGCCATTTTTTAGCCAGATCCATGTTTTTGTAATGGGCAGCAAATGCACCGATATTCAGCATGGATTCCGCTCTGTAATCTCTGTTTTTAAAACTGTCCAGCTTTTGGGTTAAAAAAGCATCTGCGTCATTTATTTTATTCAGGTTTAATAACGCATAGATGTATTCTTTATTGATAAGATCATCAGAAATTTTATTCTTGAATGCATCCAGACATATTTTTTCAGCATTCTCATAATCTTTCAAAGCATTGTATGAGAATGAAAGCTCAAAATACAGCTTTTCTGTTTTAAAGTTTTTCTGGTAAAGCTTTTGAAGTATAGGTAAAGCCAATTGAGGGAAATTGGCACCGTTCATTACACTGGCTCTGCTAAGTGCTTTTTCGTTTTCGGAAGCAGAACTTGCATAGTTTTTCAGCCAATCCGGTTGGACAGGTAAATTGAACTGTTTTATAAGTTGAGGAGATAATTTAGCGGTTTTAAAACCTATATTTCCTACTCTCACCGTTGTAGATCCTGTATCGACATCTTTATCCGGTGTATATTTCAGTTTACCGTTCTCTTCCGTAAGTTCTCCCTGTTTTTTGTAATTATATCCCGCTGCTTCATCAAAATAGATAACTCCTACACTATAATTATTTTCACCTTCTTTTTGAGGTAAAGCTACCCAACTGTTCTCCGCATCCGGAACAGCTGTGTCAAATTTAAGCTGAGAAGCAGTCTGTGCATACAAAGAAAAACCAACAGCTAAAAGGGTAAAGAGAAATATTTTTTTCATTTTTACATCTTTTTAATTACCTTCTCAAAAGTATTAATATTTCTGCTAGTAAACTGATCTTTCAGGCTTTTTTTACCTAAAATTTTACCAAAACTTGAATCCAGTGTATTTCCTTTCGGAACCTGCCAGTAAAAAATAGTATTAACAATCTTTGCTTTTTCATTTTTGGTTTTCACGGCACTTTCAAATTCACTCATTAAAACGTCCTCTACGCCTTTATTTCCTACGAAAGCATAAACATGAAAATCATCATTTTTTTCAAAAGGATTGCTGTTCCAAAAACTCTCCGTCTCTTCCTGCGATTTGACAAACAAAAAAGCTTCGTAAGAGAAATGATCGGACATTGCTTTTTCAAGGATGCTTTTGAGTTCTTCCGCCTTTTTATCTGATGAAAACACAATATTCCCGGAAGCTAAAACAGATACAACATCTTCCATTCCTGCCTGTTTGAAAACCTGACAGACATCTGCCATTTTCATATTGGTTCCTTTTACGTTGACACCCCGAAGAAAAGCACAGAATTTCATGATTAAAAGTTAAAATTATGGGTTATGAGTTATGAGTTATATAAATTTTTCAATCTTTTGTTAAACCTTATTTTAAAAACTATAAGGTCTAGAAAATATTTTAATTAATTTTTAATTCTGACATATAAATTATAATCCGTTCCGGAAGGCTTCAGATTATAAATTCTTTCCAGTATTTTATTATCACTTTTCAGATAATCTTTCACTCTGAATTCTTTCAACAGTTTATAATGGATTTTATAATATTCTGCGTCTTTACTTTCAAAAAGATCGTTGTAAGAAAGCAGATATTTGGGTTTTCTGTTTTTTACGGTATTGATCCAGTAATGTTTTTTGTCTTTTTTAATTTCTGTCTGGATCTGCTTATCTACCAAACCAACTTCATCAATGGTTTTTAGCCCTGAGAAATAAGGAATATAACCCGCAGGTTCCAGTAATATCCATTGGTTTTTATCTTTTTCATAAGCATTCAGAAATAATCCCATCTTTCTTCTGTAGTTCCACTCTCCGTTCCCTGTTGCAATACAATGAATCGTTTGGAAAGCCAACATCGGAAGAATATAGAAGATGATCAGTAAAGACAGCCATGCATTTCTTTTCATCTTTTGTTCCAGTACAAAGATAATGACCGGAACAAAGAGCAACAACTGCGGAACCCAATAATACCAATCGAATAAGCTTTTCTGAGAAATGAAAATAATCTGTTTTGTCCATCCGAAAATAAAAATCATCCACAGGAAATAGTTTCTTTTTTCTTTTTGTCTGATGAGATAGATGAAACACAAAAGTTCAAAGATCAGAATCACAATGGTTACAGGATTGAAGTTTCCGGGAAGCTTCAACATTCCCCAAAAGTTCCCGTAGTTAGAAGCAAAATATTTCACATTCTGCTCAAAAGTGAAACCATGATCGTACAGCAGTTTCTTAGCCAGAATTGTATTATTTACCACTTCTCCAAAATAAAACCAGCTAAAAACTACAGCAATGGCAACACCGATAATTCCTCCAAAAATATAGCTCCATCTCAGTTTTTTATTCCAAAAGGTGTCTACCAGAAATACGATTCCCAAAAAAATAGCCGTATCAATTCTTGTAAACACTATGAATGCAGGCAAGATGATAAATGCCCATTTTTTCTCTTTTTTGAAACCATAATACAGCAATGTCATTTCCAGGAAGAAAAGCATCCCATACTCCATTCCCAAAATGGAAATCTTGATAGAAGGCGGCAAAATTCCAAGCAGGAATATAAAAATAGCTTTATGCCACGGATTTTTCAGTACCAAATGGGATAAAAACAATGTGCCTATCGTAAAAAGCAGGGAATTGAATATCAAAATCGGTGTAATGAAGTTTTCCTTTCCCAAAACTAGATTGAACAAATAGGAAACAAAAACATATAAATGTGTAGTAGAAGCCGAGATCCTGGTATCTCCGTTAAACCCTATCACTCCATAATCCAATAAATTCTGGGCAACCCTCCAGGTGATAAATGCGTCTTCCTGTATGTAATTTGTAAGTAAAAAAAGGAGTTTGAAAAGTACTGTAAATATTACAGCGTAGATCGGGAACTTGTTCATCTTTGTATCAGACATTGTGCTTTTCTGTTTACGCAAAGATAATCAATCCCAATAAAAAAACGGAACCGAAGTTCCGTTTTGAAGTATGCTTGTTATTGTGTTGCTTTGATGATTGCTGTGGTGATCTGATCCTCTTTTTCTTTAGAGTAAGTAGAATCGAACGGTTCCATAATATCAAATAAATATTGGTAGAATGGTGTGATCTTTTGTACATTTTCAGACTCACTCATTGCCTTTTCTTTTCCCATCTGCTGAAGATCTTTGATGAAAACATCAAACTTCTTGTCAATAGGTTCTATGGATTTTACCAGATAGTCGTAAGCTTTATTTTTCTGTCCTATTTTCTCATAAGCATCCGTAACAGCCGAAACTACAAGTGAATATTCCATTGGTTTGGCTCTCATCTGTCTTCTCAGATATCTTTGGTCAGTTTTGCTTAAGCTTAAGTAATAATCATATTCTTCGAAGATTCCTTTTTTAAGGATCTCAGCCAGTTTCAATCCTTTTTGCTCCTGCCCTGCCACGATATATCCGTAAACCATTGAACTTAAAGAACGAGGATCGTTATACTTTTCAGCAGGGATTTCTCTTGCAGCCAGATCCAATAATTCGATGGCTTTTGCTTTTTGTCCGCTTACTGAAAGTGCTGCCGCAGCTCTACTTGCCGAACTTCTGTAACTAACAATATTGGAAGTTGCTGTTTCATCAAAGTGAACATTCGTGTCCCTGAAGTTACCCCATTTGAAATTCTTCACTATGTTGTATAAAGAATTGGCATCTACTCTTCCCATTTCACCATCCGGATTCTGAGGAGTATGAATTGGAACCAACCTGTAACTGAATCCGTCAAACTGCAGGTATTCATCCAGGAAGAAAATATTCTCACTGTCATAGATACCTCCTGAAGAGAAGTTGATCGGACGTTTCCAGTCGAAATTAGCCAGAATATCTAGTAAGATCAGATTGTTTTTATATAAGGTGTTTCCTTTATAAGTGATCATGATCTGATTTACCGTATTCGGAAGATCTGCTGCATTGATGATTCCTGCTTTTAAAGCATTGGCTTTATTTACCGGAAGGATGAATTTATTTACAGGAAGGATATTGTATTTCTCATACTTTTCTTCTCCAAAATACATTTTCAGAAGTTCATCTTTTTCCGGAGATTTTGTTTTGATGAAATTCATAGCCTCCTTCAATGTCATAGAATCCTGAGTAAGGAATTTTCTGAATTGCTGGAATTCCGTTTCAGGTGCTCCCTGATCTTTTAGCATAGCAAATAATCCTTCCCAGTCAGCCTTCTTCATCATATAGATCTGGTCATTTACACCATCTCTATAATCCTCGTGAGTCATCTCACTTGGAATAGGTGCTGAATTATATGTTTTTCTTTTGATCTGATCGATATTCCAAGGTGTGGAAGCTAAAGTAAAGTTGACCACCTTCACATCATCCCTGAATCTTTCTGTCTCCTGAATAGCCCAAACCGGATATGTATCGTTATCTCCATACACGAATAAAATATCATCTTTTGGTAAAGATTTCAGTACGGAATGAGCATAATCATAGGCTGTATATCTGCCGCTTCTGTCGTGTACATTATAATTCTGGAATCCCATCATGAACGGTACTCCCAATAATACCACACCTGCAACGATATTCAATGCGTTTGATTTTACTTTGGATTGGATGAACCATAAAATAGCTCCTGCACCCAGTCCTATCCATATCGCAAAGGCATAGAAGGAACCTACCATTGCATAGTCTCTCTCTCTTGGTTCAAAAGGTTTCACTCCGGTATAGAAAACAATACCCACACTCGTTAAAATAAACAGTGACAACAATGCGTAGAATCTTCCGAAATCTCTTTTTAACTGGAAGAAGAATCCAATCAAACCTAATATTAATGGTAAAAAGAAGAATTTTACCGTGCTTTCATTCTTGAATTTCGCAGGCATTTTATCCTGATTCCCCCATAATGCATCGTCTATGAAAGAAATACCCGAGATCCAGTTTCCGTTGGTGATCTCCATGTGTCCTTCAAGATCATTCTGACGTCCTACAAAGTTCCACATCAGATATCTGACGAAATAATATCCATTCTGGAAGGTAAAGAAATAATCCATATTCTGGCTCAGAGAAGGCCTCTGAACATTGATCAGGTCATAAGGTCTTACTTTCAGGTAATCTGAAGCTGTAATAGAACCATCTTCATATTTTTGTCTCAGCTCATCAAAGATCTGCTTCGCTTCAGGACTGTCTGCCACATCTTCATTATCATAATTGAATGTGAAATCCGGAGCTCCGTACATGGAAATATAATTCCCCATGACATCTTTATCTTCATTGAACATTCTCGGCATTAAGCTTACATGAGATTTACTGAAAACATAATTGAAACGTTCTCCGGTTTTTCTGTAAGTTCCTGTTTTTTCATCTTTTTCGTAGATGTCTCCCTCTTTAGTTGTTTTGAAACTTCCGTCTTCATTCTTTTCAATTCCTTTTGCATCCAGGAAAGCGGTATAATTTTGCCCGTAAATGGTTGGCCAGTCTCCGTACTGTTC
>JAFAAJ010000010.1 GCA_023426625.1 Bacteroidota bacterium | reverse complement strand
CTTTCAGCGCGGGGGACTATGACTTATATAAAGTCTGATTAAAACTTCAAATCTCCATTCACTTCTCTTACAGCCTGAGCCGCTTCATTGAATTTAGCCTGCTCTTCTGCAGTAAGGGTAACATTTACGATTTTTTCAACCCCGTTTGCACCGATGATCGCAGGAACTCCTAAGCAGATATCGCTTTGTCCGTACTCACCATCAAGCATTAAAGAACATGGGATCATTTTTTTCTGGTCGCATGCAATTGCCTGAACCATTACAGAAACAGCTGCACCTGGAGCATACCACGCAGAAGTTCCTAATAATTTAGTAAGAGTAGCGCCTCCTACTTTAGTTTCTTCAATTACATATTTTTGTTTTTCTTCGTCTAAGAACTCAGTTACCGGAACCCCGTTTCTTGTCGCTTTGCTCAATAGCGGAAGCATACCTGTATCACTGTGAGCAGCGATCACCATTCCGTCTACGTCAGAAATAGGAGCTTCTAAAGCTTCAGCCAATCTGTATTTGAATCTTGCTGAATCCAAAGCACCACCCATTCCGATGATCTTGTTCTTTGGAAGACCTGAAGTTTTATGTACTAAGTAAGCCATAGTATCCATTGGGTTGGAAACCACAATGATGATAACGTCAGGAGAATGTTTCACTAAATTTTCAGTAACATCTTTTACGATCCCTGCGTTGATCCCGATAAGCTCTTCTCTTGTCATTCCCGGTTTTCTTGGAATCCCGGAAGTAATTACTGCTACATGAGAGCCTGCTGTTTTGCTGTAATCTCCTGTTGTACCGGTAATTTTAGTATCAAATCCGTTCAATGACGCTGTTTGCATCAAGTCCATTGCCTTACCTTCAGCAAAACCTTCTTTGATATCTACCAAAACAACTTCTGAACAGAAATTTTTCATTGCGATGTATTCTGCACAACTTGCACCTACAGCTCCTGCACCTACTACGGTTACTTTCATAATGTATACTTTTTTATTGATTATTTAATTTGTATGGTCTACAATTTTTGACCTCCAAATTTAATAATTATTGAAAAGTTGAGCAATTTTTAACGGATTTAATTACTCATGAAAAATTAAAAGAAATAAAGTTGAAAATTAATTGAAGCTTAAAAGAAACTGATATAATTTTTTGGCTCCCGATAATACCTCATCATAATGATCCTGATGCACCTCCGAATCGATGACCTCCTTAAAGTTTTTCCACATGGGACCGGTATTTTCCTGATAGCAGCCAAAAAAATTGAACGGGAAGCCGCCAAAGCCCTCTGTTTTGGATAATTGCTTGGCGATAACATTCCCTCCTAAGGTAGAACCTTCGATCACGTACATCATGCCCAGAGCTTCATGCTCGTTCTCCACTTCCATAGTGTAGGAGGTATTCTGGTTGTCCAGAGAAAGGAATTGCAGATCTTTTGTGATCAGAGGTAATTTTCTTCTCTGATCGAGCTGAAGCTTTTCAGTAAATTTAGGAGCAAGCATATTAAATATCTTGTCCTCCGAATGTAAGAGCATCAGATAGTTATAATGAATGATTTTTTTATAGTCTTCTACCGTAAAGGTTTTGTTAAAAATTTTATCAGAATTGAATAGTTTTTCAGTGGCATCATGATAATCTGCCGTATTTTGTTTAAGATATTCGGATACCATAGTAAAATGTACAATTTCTAAATGTAAGGTTTTCTAAATGTTAATATAAAGGTTGTTCCTTCGCTGCTGCTTTCATAGGTGACATTTCCGTCAATTCTTTTCATGATCCTCTGTACAATAGACAGTCCTACTCCGTTGCCTTTAAACTTTTTGGCATTATCGAGCCTGTTAAAAATCTTGAACATCTTATGTTTTTCCTCTTCCGGGATCCCAATTCCGTTATCGGAGATCCTGTATATAATATGGTCTCCCATTTCTACACCTCCTATTTCCACTATAGGCTGTTCTTTATGGGAAGAGTATTTAACTGCATTATTGATGATATTCAGAAAAACCTGATGAAGCATGGTTTTATCCGCCAAAACATCCGGACAGTCCTTAACGATGATCTCTGTACCCGGACAGTTGAACGTTATTTTGGCATTTTCGGAGATCTTCTGAATTACCGGTGCGGTTTTAATTCCTTCAAGCTGGATCTCACTGTATTTGGCACGGCTTAACTGCAAAACATCGTGCATCATTTCCGCCATACCGTCTATTTCCTCTATAATTGCATTGATCTTGTTCCTGCTTTTCTCTGAACCGTCCGTAAGGCTGTTCAGAAGCATTTGCGCATTCAGTTTCATCACCGTTAAAGGTGTTCCAAGGTCGTGTGATATGGTATAGGAGAAGCTGTCCAGCTCTTCATTTACTTTTCTAAGTTCATCATTAAGACGCTTTATGACCGTATACTGCTTGTGAGATGTTTCCAGAATGGCATCACGAATGGCGTGCACAGCACTTATATTCCCGGAATTCCATCTTCTGGAATTTCCTTTTATATTTTCTGTGAACAGCTGGAAAGATGTTCTTGGAGAGATCACATGTTTTTCTTCTCCATCCTGAACCAGGACTTGAACTTTCTTTTCAGGGTTTCCTGCCCAGTTGATATGTTCATCAAATTCTTTTCTGAACCAGATAAGGATCTCATTTTTACTTCTGTCTATAAAATAGATGATGATTCCGGCTGTATTTTCATCAAGCCCCAATTCATCTCCATAGTCTTTAAGAAAGCTACGGCTTACATACAGACTGTCTTTCATATTCGTATATGCCCAGTCTATGATTTTATGAAGAACGGGACATGGCGGAGTGATTCCTTCTGTAACCACAGCATCGTCAAAGACAATGGCCAGACCATCTGATTCCGGTAAGTTTTTAATTCCTGTTTTATTTTCAATCAAAGAATCGAACAGAGAGTTCTGCTTCAGGAATTCTGATTTCAGATGTGCCATCTTTTCACTCAGTTCCAGACGGTAGTTCAGTTCTTTTTTGGTTTTATAAGACGAATATGCATTGGAAGCCAGAGCTGTGAAAATTCCAGCCTGCACCCTGTCTTCAAGGTCAATGTGTTTCGGTTCTGCATTCTGGCAGGTTACCAGTCCCCATAAGTGGTTGTCGATAATGATCGACACACTGAAACTGGATGAAGCTCCTGAATTTTTAATATATTGACCGTGTATAGGTGACATCCCGCGGGAAGCCACAAAAGTAAGATCTATCGGTTCTTCGGATCTGCTTAATATGGGAACGGTTTCAGAATGCACATTGCTGAAGATCCTCTTCCTTTTTTTCATATAAAGCTCTCTTGCCTGTCTCGGTATATCCGTTTCCGGATAATGAAGCCCTAAATAGCTTTCCGTATTTTCCTTTATTTTTTCGGCAATTACTTTTCCGGACCCGTCCATCATAAATTTATAAATCATCAAACGGTCGTAATTCACGATTTTAGACAAGGTTCCCAACAGATGATCCCAAATCTCCTGCCCATCTTCAAGAAAATAGAAGTTATCATATTTATCGGAGATCCGTTTGTTGGGATTCACAATAACTTCTTCAAATTCTAAAAATATATGATCATCGGTACGGAAAACCGAGATGTGATATCCTTTATTATTGATAAGAATTTTATCAAAATAGGTTTCGTTTTTTCTTCGGGTAAACCGGTTCAGGGATCTATAGATCTCAGAATCTATGATGCTTTGGAAACTTTCGGGAAAGTCCGTAATTTTTCTTCCGAAAAGTAATTCTATACTTTCAATTTCAAAAAGCTCTGAAATATTCCTGCTAAAAAAAGTAATGGCGTATGATTCCGCATCTATGCCTATCAGATACCCAAAACTTTGTATAACCCCTGGAATATGAATAGGCTCTTCATGACATTCTACCAAATTCATATAATTCATAAATCTATCAAATATAACGAAATTAATTAAGTTTTATGGCATAGGATCTGATTTTAGATACCACAAAACAGAAAAGCTTATTACAATATAAATTGAAACACCTTCTCAAGGCTCCATCACAAGTTTTTTCAATAAAAAAGCAACTCTAATTAAAAATCTCAGAATTGCTTATACTTTTATCGAAACACGGTAAACCTATGATTAGTTTTCTTTTTCAAAATACAACATGTAGTATTTTCCTTTTTCATCCTGTCCCTGTGCAAGCATCTGCCTGTCTCCGTGAATATAGATATGGAAATTTTTATCTAATTTGATGATGCTTTTGAAGTGTCTCTGCGTTTTCTTTACAGCGGTTTCGTTGATAGGAAATTCTTCTGCAATATTGATCTGCATATCCTGCTCATAGTCTGTTTTGAAATTCACAAAGCTCTCGATAACATGCTCGTCACCCAAAACTTCATTGGTAAATTCATCCAGGTTGAACTGCTCTTTTTCTTTAAAGAAGTTGATGGATTTATTTAAGAAATCAGCCTGATCCGCTTTTGAAACTTCAAATTCCTGCGGAAGCTGCTTGGTGATATAGTCTTTGTAGACCATCAGTGCTTCCTGGGTGTGGAAGTATTCGTCATCACGCTGTTTTACTTTTAAAAAGTCTTCAAACCAGTAATACATATCTCCGTTTTTGTTGTTGTCCACAACGGAAAGCACATACCCGCTTTCTTTACCGTTATTATAGATCAAAGCAGCCTTATCTATTTTGGAAAGTCCAATCCCCTGATCTTTTTCAAGTTCAAAAGATTCGTTTTTAGGGAAGATTTTCAGGAAAGATTCTCTTTTTTCGGTTTTAAAGATCCCGATTTTATCAACTTTCTCTTCGCCTTCTCCATCGCCTTCAAAATACACAATAAAAAGCTCACCACCCTGAACTCTCGGGTTTTCAGCAGCCTCAAAAAGGTGTTTTGCAATGTTCTCAGATTCCCAGAGAAATTTGGCTTTGTCATCAAAGATTTCAGACACCGAACTGTATATAGGATTGTTGACCAGATAGGAATCACTGTAAAACTGATAAGTTTCTTCTGTTTTGAAAGCACTCAGAAAATAATTTTCAAGCAGTTCCGCCATTCCTTCATCCAACTGCAGTTCTTCCTGAGAAAGTATTAAGGATTCTCCATTGATTTTATTTCCTACTCTGTGAACTATAATTTTTGAAAACATTTTTGAATTTTTTGAGGGACAAATATAGGTGTAAACTTCAAAGTCGGCAAGAAAGTAAAGCAGGTATTTCAGTTTAAAATATAATTATTATTTTAGTTGACAGTAATTCACCTTGTACCATGAAAAAGCTGTTTTTTATATTTTTATTTATATTTTCCTATACTCTTATGAATGCACAGATCACCCATATCTATATTGTAAGGCATGCTGAAAAGGATCTTTCTGATAAGGAGAATCCGAATCCTGATCTGAGTGAGGAAGGGAAGCAAAGAGCAGAAAGGCTGTTAACAGAATTAAAGAAAGTAAAATTTTCAGCCGCATATTCCACCCCATACAAAAGAACGCAACAGACCCTACAGCCTATCGCCGAGTACAACAAGATCGGAACAATGAATTATGATCCACGTAATAATCAAAAGCTTGTTGAAGAAATTTTAAGTACGCATTCGAATGAAACAGTCATTATTGCAGGACATTCTAATACAATTCCCGGACTCCTGGAAGCTTTTGGTGCCAAAATGCCATTTGAAACGATTTCTGAGGAGGATTACTCAAATATTTTTCATTTAACCATTGACAAGGATAAAGTAAACCTCGATCATTCTAATTATTAAATAAAGCTCCTGAGATGACCTCAGGATTTTTTTAGCTATGATTTTTATGTAGTCATTCCCTCATTAGTTAGATTCTAAATTTATTTATATAGTTATCGTTTGAAGACAGATATTAAGAATATAAGATTTGACAGGACAAAAGCTCCTTATGATTGTGAGATTCTTGAACTGGACAGTTTTTTTAAGAGATTGACCTCCTTTTCGTATTTCGGTAAGGCAGAACGTATTCATTTCTTTATTGTATTCATGATCACGGGAGGAAAGGGCAGGCATTTTGTGGATTTTAAAGAATATGATCTTAAAAAGGGAAATCTTTTGTTTATTGCTCCGGGGCAGATTCAGCAGTATGAAAATAATCCGCAGTACAAAGGGTACATGCTGATATTTACAGAGGATTTTTTCCGTAAACAGCCTAAGGAACTCGCTTTCCTTAATCAGTCTTCTATATTTGACACTACGCTTCCTAGTGCAATGGTAAAACCTGATCCTGAAGTTTTCTCACAAATGCTGCAGCTTCTCAAACTTCTGGAAACAGAAATTTCATCTTCTGAAACATTTTTAAAAGAAGAAAACCTGCAAAAACTGGCAAGCCTGTTTTTGGTCTATGCCGAACGCCAGAAACAGAGAAACAATGATCTTTGTCCGAATTATCATTATTTGTCCCAATATTATCATTTCAAAAAGCTGCTGGAAAAGAACTTCTCTCAGGAGCGAAGTGTGGATTTTTATGCGTCACTTATGGCGATTACTCCCAAAACACTAAACAGGATCACACAATCCGCCGTACAGAAATCCGCAAAGGAATTCATTGACGGCAGGATTGTTATCGAAATAAAACGTCTTCTTTTATTTGAAAAGTTAAGCATTAAAGAGATCGCCTATTCTCTGAATTTCAACGAGCCTACTAATCTTGTAAAATACTTCAAAAAACATACGGGAGAGACCCCGACTTCCTATAAAGGGTAACAAATGTCCTGTTTTTACCATATCTTGTCTGTTTTCAACCTTTTGAGATACCTCATAATGTAGGAACTTTGTAGATACAATAAACCTATTGCAAATGCCATAGCAAGAAGGTAAAAACACAATAAAGCTGTCCCGGTACTGGCAGCTTTTTTATTTTAGCCACTCTCTCCATCAGAAAACCTCTTATTTTGTCAGTAAATTGATCTTAAGTAAGTCAAAAAGCTGTTTTTGGCAGTATTTCCTGAATCCGTGAGAAGATCTCTGACAATTGTACAGTCCCTGGCATAAGTCGTTGTTACATTTTTCATAGAATTCGTTATAAAAGTTCAATGTTTTAAACAAGAAAACAGGATAAAAACTTAATCATTATCAACAAAAAAGCCAGTATCCATAAGGATCACGGAATAATTGAAGATTTATTTCTCCAACATATTTCAAGTTTTATTTTTTTTAATTTTCTGTGAGTTTGGTACACTTTTCGAATTTAAAGATGTGTTTGAAAAATTAAAATTATGATGACCGGAACTATGCAAACTATTAATCAGAAAATAGCCATAGAGTATTTAAAATTTTTCTATCCCCCACTTCGAAATGAGATCAGCCAATTGTCGGCACAAGACAACTTCGCAGGAGTAATCCAGGCAACGATCAACTATTTAAAAGACCTTTTACAACAATCTAAACTCAATATCATTGCTTATCATATCAAGCTGATGGAATGGCTTTACAGAAACGGAAATTCTTATGTAAAGGACATTATCGAAAATCTTTTCGTGAGATCATTCGAAAGTTTTAAGAAGCACACCAAGATCCAACACTGGAATCACCTTTATCAGTATATGCCTGTGAGTTTTCAGCAAATTTACATGGAACAGCAGGAACAGGACAAGATCTTTTTCAGTAAAAATTAATCCACAAAAAATAAAGTCTCCCCGAATTATTGATATTCAGGGAGATTTTTTTGAAGATGATCCTCAATTCAACGGTTAGGACAATGAATTGCCCGGGTTGAAAAAATAAGGTCTCAAAATGTCTTCAAAATTATAGAAACCTTTGGCTTTGTTCTTGATATTTTCCGCAACGAATAATGCACCACTACCAAATGCCTCTCTTGAGATAGATTCGTGAACCAGCCTCACCGTCTGATAAGGGAATCCGAAGATCACCTCATGTTTTCCAACAATTCCTCCGGCTCTCACGGAATTAATACTTTCTGTATCCAGCTCAAGGGTTTCAGCGATCTTAACAGCGGTTCCGGAAACTCCTGATTTAGCCTTGAAATGCTCTTCTATTACTTCAATATCAACACCGGGTGCAATATTTTTAAGTAATGAGGCTGCAAACAGAAGATAATTGACTCCCAACGTAATATTTGGTGACCAGAATACTGTTGTTTTTTTAGCCAGGGATCTCAAAAGCGCAATATCTTCCTGGTTGTAATGTGAGATGGCAGAAATGATCTTAATTCCTTTTTCCGCAGCTTGCTTTCCATACTGATGGATGCTTTTCGAATCAGAAAAATCAATAATAATATCTACAGGATGTTTTTCAAACAAATCGTTTACATTGGTATTCGCTGTTGAGTAAATCAATCCCTCATCATCAGTATCTACACCCAAAAACTCTTTAGCCGAAGACTTTTCCATTGCCGTGCTGCTTCTTAAAACCCATTCCAGAGAAAAATCTTTGTTGAGCAGTATGACATTAGCAACTGCCTTCCCTGCTTTTCCAAATCCAATAAGACCTATTTTCATAATATATATTTTTGAAGTTAGTATAAGAAATTGATGTTCAAGGAATAAAACCTTATTCCTTCCTGTATTTTCAAGAAAAAAATCAACAAATATTATGTAATATACGAAAAAAAAATAAAAAGTCTTTATTTCCTAAGGACAGAAGCCCTACTGCGATGCCTGTTTATGGCATTTTCAGACAATTTTGCAACATCAACCTTATTTATTGTTAAGTCTTTTAAAAAATTTATATCCCTCAAACCATAATACTGAAACAGCAGCAACAAGCAATGTCATTCCCAATTCTTTGATGGTAAGAGGAGTCACGCTAAAGAATCCGGATACCGGCTTCAGATAAAGAATAATGAATAACAGTACAAGAACCAATATCGAGATCCCCAACAATAAGAAATTCCGGTTTTTAAAACTTTCAAACATACTGTAATAGAAAGAACGGTTCACCAGGCTCAGCAGTATATTGGAAAATATTAGGGTACTGAAAACCATTGCCCGTGTTTTAGCTTCATCATTACCAAGATCAACGGAATACCGGTACAGCCATAATATTCCTGCCGTAATGATCAACCCCTGAATAATACTTATGGTAAGTTCTCTCCAGTTCAGGAAAGTATCGGTAAGTGCTCTAGGGGGTTTCTGCATTGCATTTTTTTCTATAGGTTCATTTTCATAAACAATGGAACATGTAGGCCCCATAACGAGCTCCAGGAATATCACATGCACCGGAGTGAAAATATGCGGAAATATCCAGCCCAAAAACAATGGCAAGGAAACAGTGAGTATAATGGGAATGTGAATAGAGATAATATACTGAACCGCTTTTTTTATATTGGCATAGATCCTGCGTCCGGCAGCAATACCAATAACCAGCTTATCCAAATCGTCATTGGTAATAACAAGAGCTGCTGCGGATTTGGCAATCTCAGTTCCTTTATTTCCCATTGCCACTCCGATATGAGCGGCTTTTAACGCAGGTCCGTCATTCACTCCATCTCCCAACATCGCCACCACATGTCCTTGCGATTTTAATGCATTGACCACTTCGAGTTTTGCTTCAGGAAACATCCTCGTAAAGAGAGTTGTATTTTCAGAAAGTTTTAGTAAATCTTCTTTTGAGCTTGCGGTAATTTCATTTCCATTAACAGGTGAAGTGTTGCTTTGAATTCCTGCCTGCAACGCAATAGCCTTCGTAGTGTCCGCGTTATCTCCGGTAATTACTTTTACCTTAATCCCGGCATCATAAATATGTTGAAATACATCTTTTATTCCTTTTTTCGGAGGATCGTAGAATACGGTCAATCCTAAGAATTCAAATGTAAAGTCCTGCTGTCTGTCTGGAAAATTATTTCCTTCAAAATGAGATCTGGCAACACCCAGAACCCTGTATCCCTGTTCTCCTAAATTCTTTATTAGTGTTCTCATTTTACTTTTTTCCTCTTCTGAAAGATTGGAAACACTAATAATAGCTTCAGGAGCACCTTTAGCAGCAATGATCCTGTCTTTATTTTCATTTTCGAAAAGATGGGTCATCATAGGAGGTTTGCCTTCCAGCGGATATTCATGAAACAGCTGATAATCTTTTCTTTGATCCTCTTTCCGGGTCTGTTCATAGGTCTTATGCAAGGTAATCTCCATTGGATCAAAAGGTACAGGTTCACTACTCCACATGGCATAATCAATAAGCTCACGCAGCTCTTCTGTTTCAAACTCCGACTCTTCATAAATCCTGTCAGAATGGTAATCATACAGATGTTTTAGCTGCATGGAATTTTCCGTAATCGTCCCTGTTTTATCGGTACAGATCACCGTGACACTTCCTAAAGTCTCTACAATATTGCTTCGCTTGATAATGATCCCTTCACGCATCAGTTTCCATGCTCCTAAAGCCATGAAAGTAGTGAAGGCTACGGGAATTTCTTCAGGAAGTACAGACATCGCCAATGTGAGTCCACTCAGCAGACTGGTGACAAAATCTCCTGTTTTAATAAAACTGAAAATGCATACTGCCAAAAAAATGACTATCCCAATAATTGCCATACCTTTTACAAAGTTCCGGATCTGAATCTGCAAAGGAGAATCTTCTGACTTTATACCCAATATAGACTGCCCTATTTTCCCTACTTGGGTTTCTTTTCCAATATTTTCAACCTCAAAAACCGCCAGACCGGAAACAGTGACCGTTCCGCTGTATACTTTGTTGTCTTCTGACCGACTGTCTTTGAAAACAGAGAAACTTTCTCCTGTAAGTGAGGATTCATTCACAGAGAAATCATTGCTGTGAACAATTCTTCCGTCTGCATTGATGAGGTTTCCTTCTTCGGTAATGCACAGATCTCCAACGGCTATTTCAAAAGTAGGAATATCTATAATCTTTGAATTTCTGATCACCTTACTTAATGGTTCATTGAGCTTTTCAAGTTCTTCCAGAGCCTTTTTACTGCGATTATCCTGATAAAAAGAAATTGCAGTAACTCCTATGATAGCCGCAAACATAAATAAGGCTTCTCCATAATCTCCTGTAAGTACATAGATGAAGGAAACGCAGATCAGCAGAATCAGCATCGGTTCTTTGAGAATACCCACAAGCAAATCCAGCCACGATTCTTTCTTAACCGGTTCCAGGCGGTTATAGCCGTATTTTTTTCTTGAAGCTGCTACTTCTGCTTCTGTAAGTCCTTTCAGGTCTTCGGGTATATTGTAATTCATACGCAATGGATATGATATTAAATTTACTGATTGTTTTTGTTATATCAGAATACTATTTCTATTTTTCACAACCTGCTATTCAATCTGTTTTTTCACCTCTTTCACCCATTGCTCTATTTCTGACTTTTGGATGTCTGACAACTTTGCATTCTGATGAATAACAGTATAAAAGGTAAGCGGCATTTCACCTTCTCTGATGGTTTCTGCAACTTCATCAAGTTTCTTTAATTTTTTTCTTTTGAATAGCTGTTAAATTCATCAAAATTGAAATGCCTTTTTCCTGAGTTCACATGATCTGCCAGCCACCATTTTACAGGCTGGATTTTATTGTACCAAGGATAAACTGTAGTGTTGGAATGACAGTCATAACAGCTCGTTTTCAATAATCCCTGTACGTGTCCGGGTACCACATAATGTTTTTCAATCGCATTTTCAGAAGGAACTGCTGCAATATTTTTATCAGTATCAAAAAACTGAATTACAATCAGAATCAGAACTATAAAACCTGTCCCTATTTTCATTAAAGATGATGTTTTCATAATTTGTATTTATTTATAAGTTCTTTTATTTTCCTATAATTTTTATTCATCTGCAGTGTTCTTAAGTTTCATAAGAAGCGTATATGCATTCCTGATGACTATTTTTTTATTTTTAAAATCATCAGCATTCATGATCTGTATAAATCCGTTTTCTGTTTCACCTAATGTTACAGGTGTCAATCGGTAGGTCTGTTTCTTTTCTTCTACGAAGACAAAGTCTTTTCCTTCAAAATTGACAATACTCTCTTCAGGAACAGCATTGGAAAAAGAAGTGCTGGTTTCGATCTCTGCATTCATATACATTCCCGGCACAAGGCTCTGGTCATATTTTTCAAAATGACAATGTACTTCAGCCCATCCGCCAGGGCTTACATCTTTGCTGATCAGCAGGATTTCTCCGTAGTATTTTTTATCCGGTTCGGTATTGGTGTAAGCGGCAAACCTCTGCCCTTTCTTCAGATTCGCCAGATCTTTTTCATATACCTTAAGATTAAGATGAATATCATCTGGATTAATGAGTTCAAAAAGGACATCGGAAGGATTCACATATCTACCGATATTCACATTTACCTTACTCACAAACCCATTGATGCTGCTGTAAACCGGAACGTTTTTTTTAATATTCCCGGAATTCAGCGATGCTGGGTTAATATTGATAAGGCGGAGCTGTTGGGCCAGAGAGTTCATCAGAATTTTCTGGCTGTTCATTTCTGACTGGGCCTGCTGCATGACTTTATCACTGGTAGCCTGGCTTTGATTAAGGGTCTTCTGACGGTTATAGTCCAGTTCGGCAAAATGCATTTTGGAACTTGCCATTAAATAATCCTGCTGAAGCTGAATAAACTGCGGGTTTTCAATAACGGCAATCACCTGCCCTTTTGAAACCGGCTTTCCCGGCAACAGACTGCTGGATTTGAGATATCCGCCCAGTGGAATACTTACCGAAACCAGGTTTTGCGGGGGAACATCAATCATTCCATTAAGCTTTAAAAGCGAAGAAATATTCTGCAAAGAAAGTGTTTGTGTTTCTATCTGAGCATTTCGTAATTGAGCATCGGTAAGAATCACTATATTTTCATCTTTTGAAATCGTGGGTACCGATTCTGTTTTTTCATGGTTTTTACATTGGTATAATAAAAGTAATCCCATGAATAAAGAATATAATATGTTTTTTCGTTTAAGTTTCATTGTTAAGGATTTAAAGTAAGGTATTCTAGTTCTATAGCACTTTGGTTCAATTTCCATACGGCATCAGCATAATTATTCTTTACCGTAATTGCCTGATTAACCAATATAACAAACTCCAGATAGTTAATTTCACCAGCCAGAAACTGTTTTTTTGCCGTTTCTGTAATGATCGCTACGTTTTTCAGCTCGGAGCTTTCATATTGTAAAACAATGTCCAGATTGGTCCGATATATTTCCGATGCTTTTTTGCGCTGATTCTTCAGCCTGAATTCCATATTAGCAATATCGTTCTCCGCAACAGATTCTGCAATTTTAGCAGCCCGAATTCTGGCTTTCTGTCCGCCTGAAAAAACAGGAACCGAAACACCCAGCTGTACGGAATGAAATTGTGGTGCAGAGCCGTACACTTTGTCATCAGCCCCCGTTCCTTTAAAACTGTTAAGATTGTAAGCGAGCTGCAATCCCGGAAGCAGCTTAGCTTTTTCAAGAGCTGTCTGATGTTCGGAAACTTTTTTCTGCTGCTGCAATACCTGAATCACAAGATATGAACTCAACTCTTCTTTAAGTCCTCCGCTAAATAACTTCTTATCTTCAGGAATAAAATCGGTTTCAGTATTCAAAAGCCATTGCAGCTGATATTTCAAAACTGAAAGCTCCTGATTCAGCTGCTTCAGCTGTATTTCAATAGCAGATTTCTGATTGGAAGCAGTTGTTTTTTCCAAAATATTACTTTCTCCTGCTTTCAGACGAATGCTTGCTTTATCCAGAAAGTCGGTATACAGCTTTAATGTTTCCTGCAGAAGCTTTTCTTTTTCTTTCCAGTAGAGAATATTATAAAAAGTAAGGCTTACGGCTTTCTTTAGCTCATATTCTTTAAGGGAAACATTCAGCAGAGACTTTTTCCATTCTTCTGTATAAAGATTCTTCTGTTTTATATATACAGTAGGAAATGCTATATTCTGAGAAATACCGAATTTCATATCTGTCAGGGCACTGTTGATTTGCCCATAATCCATCGTAACTCCTGTCTGAGGAATATCTGATGCTGATCTGATAAGTGCCTTTGAATACTCAGATTTTAATTTTTCATTTTTAATAGCCCGGTTATTTTTCAAAGCAACATCAACAGCTTCCTCCAAAGTAACAGGAGTTTGGGATTTTACTTCAAGCCCAATAAAACAGAAAAAAAATACCAATACGGAAGCTATATTTTTGTTTTTCATTTTTTTCAATTTGATTCCTTTTTCAATATTTACATAAAGCAATGGTAAAACAAACAGAGTAAGGAAAGTTGCCACTATTAATCCTCCGATAACAACTGTAGCCAGTGGCCGCTGTACTTCGGCTCCGGCCCCGTTACTCAATGCCATCGGGATGAAGCCCAGCGAGGCGACAAAGGCAGTCATAAGGACCGGGCGGAGACGTGATTCTCCTCCGTCAATAACAATTTTTACAATATTTCTCATTCCGCTTTTGTAAAGACGGTTAAACTCAGATATTAAAACAATTCCGTTCAGCACAGCTACTCCAAAAAGCGCAATAAATCCTACTCCGGCACTGATACTGAAAGGCATGCCCCTCAGAGCCAGAAAAAATACTCCTCCGATGATGGAAAGAGGAATTGCAGTATAAATAAGTAAGCTTTCCTTTACAGATTTAAATGCAAAAAACAGCAATATAAAAATAAGGGCAAGTGCAATAGGAACCGCAATCATGAGGCGCTGCTTGGCATTATTGAGGTTCTCAAAAGATCCTCCATAGGTCATATAGTAACCCGTAGGGAGCTTCATTTTCTGATCTACTTTTCCCTGCAGCTCTTCAACAATGCTTTGTACATCCCTGTCCTTTATATTAAAACCTACAACAATTCTTCTTTGAGCATTTTCTCTCTGAATCTGGTTGGGGCCATTTTTTACCTCTACTTTGGCAAGTTGGGATAGCGGAATCTGATTTCCAAAAGGTGTGGGAACCAAAAGATTCTTAATATCGGTAACATTTTTCCGGTCTTTGTTATCCAGACGTACTACCATATCGAAGCGTTTTTCACCTTCAAACACCAGTCCTGTACTTTGTCCGGCAAATGCCGTATTGACAATTCTGTTAATATCTGCAACAGATAGGTGGTACTGGGCAATTAAAGGGCGGTTATATTCTATAATTACCTGAGGCATCCCGGAAATAGGTTCGATGTAAAGATTCTGTGTTCCTTCAACTGTTTCTATAATTTTACCAAGTTTTCGAGCATTCTGGGCAAGAACATCCAGATCATCACCAAAAATTTTCACTACTACATCCTGTCTTGCTCCGGTCATCAATTCATTAAAGCGCATCTGCACAGGATATTGAAAGCTGGCTGTAATTCCGGGTACTTCCTGAAGCTGTTTTCCCATTTTATCCGCTAACTCGGGAAAAGTAGAGGCAGAGGTCCATTCTTTTTTATCTTTCAGGATAACCATCATATCAGAAGCATCCATCGGCATTGGGTCTGTAGGTACTTCCCCGCTCCCGATCTTTGTAACGACCTTCTGCACCTCGGGAAATCGTGATTTGAGAATATGTGCTGCTGTTTGGGTACTCTCAATTGTTGTGGTCAAATTACTTCCCGGAAGCACTCTTGTATCTACGGCAAAATCTCCTTCTTCAAGGGAAGGAATAAATTCGCCTCCCATTTTGGATAAAGTGAAAACGGCTGTTATAAATAAGACTGCCACTACCCCAAAAATTATTTTGGGTACCCTGAGAAGTTTGAGCAAAACTGCAAGATAGATCTTCTCTATCTTTTTCATCATTCTGTCTGATAAATTAGGTTTATTACTTCTTTTTCTCAGCAATACCGCACTCATCATCGGAATATAGGTCAGTGAAAGTAAAAATGCTCCAAGCAGTGCAAAAGCTACGGTCTGTGCCATGGGTTTGAACATTTTCCCTTCAATTCCCTGCAGGGTAAGAATTGGCAGATAAACAATCAGAATGATAATCTGCCCAAAAACAGCACTGTTCATCATCTTTCCAGCAGAATCAATAACTACAGCATCCATTTCTGATTTACCTACAGAAAACACTCTTTTGAATTTTGGATTATATGTGAACTGATGCAGAACAGATTCCACAATAATAACTGCCCCATCAATAATAAGCCCGAAATCCAAAGCCCCAAGGCTCATAAGGTTCCCGCTGACTCCAAAAAGGTTCATCATGCAGATCGCAAACAGCATAGCCAGTGGAATTACCGAAGCCACCAGAAGCCCGGCGCGGACATTTCCTAAAAACAGGACCAATACAAAGACTACGATCAGGGCTCCTTCAGTAAGATTCTTTTCTACCGTTCCAATAGCATTATTTACCATTTTAGTACGATCCAGAAAGGGTTCTATGACAACTCCTTTAGGAAGTGTTTTCTGAATCTGGGCAATTTTTTCTTTTACATTTTTTATGACCTGATTACTGTTCTCACCTTTAAGCATCATAACTACCGCTCCTGACACTTCTCCCTCGTCGTTGAAGGTCATGGCTCCATAACGGGTTGCATAGCCCATTTTCACTTCTGCAATATCCCGTATAAACAGCGGGACTTCGCTCGTTTTTGTTGCAATAGAAATATTGTTGATTTCTTCAATACTTCCTACTAATCCTTCACTCCTGATATATAAAACAATGGGACCTTTTTCAATATAGGCTCCTCCGGTATTCTGATTGTTGGCTTGTAAAGCATCGAATACGTCATTGATTGTTACTCCATAGGCATTAAGCCTGTCCGGATTTACTGCAATTTCATATTGCTTTAGTTTTCCTCCAAAACTGCTTACCTCAGCTACTCCTTTTACTCCTAAAAGCTGTCTTCTTACGATCCAATCCTGAATGGTACGGAGTTCTGTGATATTGTATTTTTTTTCATAACCTTTTTCAGGTCTTACCACATATTGGAAAATTTCGCCAAGTCCTGTGGAAATAGGCCCAAGCTGCGGATTTCCTATACCTTGTGGAATTACGGCCTGTATCTGCTGTAACCTTTCGGCAACCTGCTGCCTTGCCCAATAGATGTCCACATCATCTTCAAAAACAATGGTAACCAAAGACAGCCCAAATCTTGAAAAACTCCTGATTTCTCTTAGTCCTGAAATATTATTGTTAGCCTGTTCTATGGGAAAGGTAATGAGACGTTCTATATCAGTTGCACCAAAAGATGGCGCAGTAGTAATAATCTGTACCTGATTATTGGTAATATCCGGCACTGCATCTATCGGCAGTTTGGTGACCTGATAGGAACCCACTCCAATAAGTCCCAATACCAACAATGCAATGATGAGTTTATTCTTTACAGAAAACTCAATGATTTTTGTAAGCATATAAATAATTGATTAATCTTAATGATTGTGATAAAATTCCGGCACGCTGATACATAGCCTGCATCTACATCAAATGCAGATACTTCAGTAAACAGAATACCTTTCAGCCAAAAAATGACTGAGAAAACATATTAAGATTGATGAAATCTTGGCGGCTGCCAGATAGAATTGAGAATTTCCTTATTGTAAAGCGCACTTTTGTAAAAGGTCTTATCTGCTTCAATAGGAGTAAATACCTTCTCTGTACAATGAAAATCTAAGGAAGGAGTAATAGTGAAAACCACAGATAACAGGTTTGCATGTGAAACAAAAGGTAACTTCTGGTCCTGATCGTGGTCACTGTCTTTCACCGGATGATCATAATGAATTTTCAGAAATGACAGAAACGACATTTCGGGATTCAGGTTTTTATGCTGAATATAATGCTCAATAAGAAGCGGCATTTTTAAAAGCTGATACAGTTCGGTTGTAGAAACCAAATATAATGATATCAATAATATGGAAATCAGCCTTTTCACTCCATCAAAATTATAAAATATTTCGTTAAGAATGATTTTAAATAATAGAAAGAGAAATTCAGTTTATATTTGCTTACGATATATTTAATTATAGTTTTCCATAGTCCTTAATCCCCAATTTATGAAGGATTACATACATTAGACACCAATTAGTAAAAGCATTTTGTAAAAGATTGAGCCCTACAAAGCCTGTAAGCCAAAACCAGTTTTCATTGACTTTAATTCCTAAAAAGAGGCTGGACAAAATTAAAATTCCTGCTATTGCGTGTGCGATTCTTGTATGCATATATTTTCTTTTTTAAATTGACTTTTCTAATTGTACCGTTGCGATATGAATGTGCGAAAGTGTTTCCTGTTGGGAATTAAAATTTTCAACGCTTCTATATATTCCATCCACAAAAGCATCTTCCACAAATACCGTAAACAGTAAAGAATCTACTGATAAATAGTCTGTGGGAAACCAGTTTTCAAGTTCGCTTCCATTGTTTTTGAATCCTTTTACAGATTGGTAAGAAAAGGCCTTCACTCCGGAATGTTTCAGAATGGTTTTCACCTCTGTTTCAAACTCTTCTATTGAAGTGATTAATAGTAATTTCATTTGTTGTATGTTTTTAAACTTTGAATTTTAAACCTCATAGATTTTGAAAACCTGTGAGGTTTATTTGACCTTATGCTTCAAAAAACGTGTCCTCAGTATTTGAGTTTTTTTCCCATTTCTTCTTTTCCGTGGCGTAATAAACCAGCGGCACCACAATCAGTGTAAGCAAGGTTGAAACAATCGCTCCAAACACCAGTGAAATCGCCAGTCCCTGGAAAATAGGATCGAAAAGAATAATCACCGCTCCGATAACTACTGCACCAGTTGTCAGCAAAATCGGGGTTGTTCTTACGGCTCCCGCTTCAATAATGGCCTGTTTTATAGGAATTCCTTCTTTCAGTCGGATTTCTATAAAGTCGATCAGAAGGACGGAGTTCCTTACCATTACTCCTGCCAGAGCAATCATTCCGATAAAAGAGGTAGCTGTGAAAAATGCTCCTAACAACCAGTGTCCTAATACAATTCCAATTAAGGAAAGCGGAATGGCAACCATCATCACGATTGGTGTTTTAAAGTTTTGAAACCAACCCACAATCAGCATATAAATAATAATGATCACAACAGCGAATGCAGTTCCCAGATCACGGAAAACTTCCAAAGTGATTTGCCATTCTCCGTCCCATTTTACGGTATAATTGCTTTCATCTTCAGGCTGGTTCATGTACAATTCGTTCAT
Organism: Bacteroidota bacterium; assembly: GCA_023426625.1. Classification (GTDB taxonomy): domain Bacteria; phylum Bacteroidota; class Bacteroidia; order Flavobacteriales; family Weeksellaceae; genus Chryseobacterium. Next base: position 250 of record JAFAAJ010000010.1, on the reverse strand, counting down.
AGAATAACCGTTTGGAAGCTGTATTTTTTTAAGCTTTTCGTCCATTCCGAGAATGGCATAAGCCGGGCTTTCAAGTTTTCCTGCCATATCAGCAAGAACATATACTACCCTTTTCTGATCTTTTCTGTAAATGGTTTTATCCAGTTCTTTTTCTTCCACTTTTACAAGGTCACTTGCTGGAACCATTCCCATCTGTCCTTTGATTTTCAATCCTGTAATATCCTGAATATTGGCTTTATCAGCATTTTTC